>WTCK01000074.1 GCA_013138615.1 Candidatus Thorarchaeota archaeon
TGCTTCAGATAGGAAAGGCCGGTCTCACGGACAGCACCATATCAGAGGCGAAGCGGCTTCTCAAGAAACACAAATGCTTCAAGGTTCGAGCGCTGCGTAGTGCCCTCGACGGAGAAATGACAAAACAGAAGCTATTCGAAACTCTGTGCGAACGTGCTGGCGCGGAGCTGGCGGGCTTGCGTGGCAATACAGCTGTGGTCTACAAGAAATAGTAGGTTAGTCGCGGCTTAATGGGGTCCAAGCCGAGCCCCACGCATCAAATCGGAGCCGAATGTAACGACAACCTTTTATGCGGACTCTAGATTGCGGGGCCAGCCTTCTGGGGTACGCCACCGGCCGACTCTAGGCAGGGTGAACGAACCTCAACGTGTATGGTGACAAACATATGCCCACGGTCTATGATATTCCCGCCGACATTCTGATACGGCGTCTTGCACTAGACATTAAAGCTCGCAAGGAGATTGTACCTCCGGAATGGGCTGCATACGTCAAGACAGGCGCTCACAAGGAGATAGCACCAGATCAAGAGGACTGGTGGTATACACGGTGCGCGAGTATCATGAGGAAGGTATACTTGCGAGGCCCAATCGGGATTGAACGATTGAGAGTCGAGTACGGTGGAAAAAAGAGGAGAGGCGTGAAGCCCAACAAGTTCCACCGAAGCAGTGGTGCAGTTGTAAGGACTGCTCTGCAGCAACTTGAGAAAGTGGGTTTCGTCAAGAAACGTGGGAATAAGGGTCGAGAAATAACCGATGTGGGCAAATCCTACATGGACAAGCTATCGGCCACGTTGAAAACCGAACTCTCGAAGGCTATACCGGAACTGGAAAACTACTGAAAGAGCCCCGGGCTAGGGGTGAGATGATTGAGTGATGAAGAGCTTGATGCGATTCGACAGAGGAAGCTAGCGGCCCTCCAAGAGCGGGCGCTCCAAGAGCAGAGCCATGAGCAACAGCTGTCCGACGCGCAGACAAAGAAAGATGCTCTCCTTCGCCAGATACTGACTCCCGAAGCCAGACAACGGCTAGCCAACGTAAAGATGGTGAAGCCGCAGCTTGCCGAACAGATAGAGGCGCAGTTGATTCAACTCGCAGCATCAGGCAGGCTCAAGGGACGAGTGGATGATGATCAACTCAAGACACTCCTTCAGCAGATTCAGGGACGGGAAAGAGAACGGAAAATCACGTTCAGATAGAAAAACGCTATAGGTGATGTAAATGGCAAGAAACAAGCCACTCGCAAAGAAACTGAGGATGGGAAGAGCTTTGAAGTCTAATTCCTCGGTACCTACATGGGCTGTTGTTAGGACAGGTGGAAAGGTACGAAGAACACCGGCTCAACGGAACTGGCGTCAAACAAAATTAAAGCCATAAACAGGTGAATATAGATGGCTCCAAAAAAGAAGAAAGAGGCCGAAGAAACCAAGGATCTGCCTGAAGTAGAGGAAATTGAAGAGGTAGAAGAGGCAGAGAAGACGGAAGAAGTTGAGGACGCTGAGGAAACGGTTGCTGAGGAGGCGGAAGCTCCAGCAGAGGAAGTTCCAGAGGAAGAAATCATCGATGAGCGAATCTACACAGTGCCACTTCGCAGAGCATACTGGACTGGTAGCAGGCTCCGCAGGTCCAACAGAGCGGTAAGAATTCTCAGAAAGTTCGTAGAGAGGCACATGAAGCCGGAAGAGATTGTGATTCAAGCTGAAGTTAACGAGAAAATTTGGTCCCGAGGAATTCAGAAACCGCCCAGAAGAATTAGGATTAGAGCCACCAAAAACTCAGATAATTTGGTCCGAGTTTACCTTGCGGAGGGATAGTGCAATTTGATCGCCCGAACGGATTTCGAGGGCGATCCGAATGTCGGAGCCTTTGCTGTCATAACCAATGAGATTGTGTTCACATCTTCGCACATGAGCAAGAAATCTATCGACATCCTCGAACGCGCCTTCAATGCACAGTTAGTTCTGTCAACAGTAGCAAGCCTTGACGTTGTAGGATTGATGTCTATTGCGAACCGCAGTGGGTTACTTCTGCCTTACACAACAAGGGATGAAGAGTTAGCCCTAATCAAGCGGAGCGTTGACATAACGGTAGATTGGCTGGACAATAAGATGACTGCCCTGGGCAACATCATACTGGCTAATGACAACGGTGCCATATGTCACCCGGATTTTGATTCAAAGTCAATAAGGAAAATCTCTGATGTTCTGGATGTCGAGGTGGTCCCCGGCACTGTGGCCAAGCTCCCGATCGTGGGTGTGACCTCAGTAGTGACAAGTCAGGGGGCGGTCGTGCATCCCATGGCGACCAGTGAGGAGATTGAACGCATATCAGAGATATTAAGAGTGCATGTCGAAGTCGGCACAGTGAACAGAGGCAGCCCGTATGCCCGTCTCGGTGTGTTGGCCAATGCTGATGGAATGGTTGCTGGTTCTGACACTACAGGTGTCGAACTCGCGCATATTTCACAAGTGTTGGGATACGTGTAGTAGAGGTGCTTAGTTATGGATACGAAAGTATGGCGAGCAGTCGGAAAGTACAGGAAGAACAAGAGAACATTTACATTCACAAAGGAACTGATAGCTCTGAAGGAGTCGCATGCGAGAGAACGCATTTTCTCCGAGTTAGGCAGCCGCCACAGAGTTAAGAGAAGGAGCATCGAGATTTCCGAAGTCGTGGAGATAAAGCCTGAGGAAGTAGTTAGTCTCAAGTTACGGACCATCCTAGGTGTGGAGAGCGTGATTGGATGACTGAGGACCAAGAGAATCTTCTGCGGAGAGTATATGCAGAACAGCAGATTGCTTCCAACACCATAGAGCGTAAGGGACAGCAAGTGATTCGTGTGCAGGCATACCTGGACAATTACCGCGTAGGCTTGCTGGTCCTGGAGGAGTTGCAGGGGAAGAAGAAAGGAGAAGAGATGCTCGTAAACGTTGGCGGCGAAATCTATATCCAAGCCAAGCTCGTTGACCCAAAGAATGTTACTAGACACATTGGAAAAGACATCAGCATAAATCAGGATATTGCAGATGCCAAGAAGAGTGTTGAGGAAATCATCTCGAGTTTAGAAAAGCAGTATGACTCTCTGTCTCAGGAGTATCAGGAGTTACTTGGCTGGTCATCAAAATTGGGCACACAGTTCCAGCAATTGGCTGCGGGGATGCAAAAGCAGGAGGAGTAGTGGAGTGTTTGACAAGCTCCGTGGCGCCATTAACAATGCTGTTACAAAGGAGCTTACGGACAAGAACCTTTCCGATGCAGTATGGGAACTACAGCTGGTCCTCATACAGAACGATGTAGCAGTGGAAGTAGCAGAACATATTTGTGAACTCACAAAGAAAAAGATTCTCGGTTCCAGAACTGGACGCTTGGAGAACCTTACAAAGCTCTTCCGTTCTGCAGTGCACGATTCAGTAATTGAAGTTCTTACACCTGAATATCCCCTAGATCTTCTGGAATTCGCCCAGAAGAGAAAAGATGAAGGTGACACGACAACGATTCTCTTCGTAGGTGTCAACGGAACGGGGAAGACAACAACACTAGCGAAACTGGCACACCTCTACAAAGAGAACGGGTTCTCGGTAGTCATTGCCGCTGGAGATACATACCGGGCTGGAAGCATTGAGCAGCTTGAAAAGCATGCGGAGAAACTGGATATCAGGGTTATCAAGCACGACTATGGTTCAGATGCAGCGGCAGTCGCATACGACGCAATTGCCCATGCAAAGGCCAAACACATTGACATTGTGCTCATTGACTCTGCGGGAAGGATGCAGAGCAACAAGAACCTCCTACAAGAAATGAAGAAGATGGCTCGCGTTGCAGAGCCAGATCTCAAAATCTTCGTGGGAGATGCTTTAGCAGGGAACGATGCATTATCTCAAGCGAAGGAGTTCAACGATGCAATTGGCATCGATGGGGCGATTCTTACCAAGATTGACGCAGATCCATCAGGAGGCGCTGCCCTCTCAGTAGCTTTCATTACTGGGCGGCCTGTTGTCTACGTGGGCGTAGGCCAAGGCTACGAAGACTTGCAGCAGTTCGACCCTGAATGGCTTGCACAAAGGCTCATGTCAGAAAGGTGAGTGAGTGGACAGTTTTATTACGAGGGCTTCTGATGCCGCTCACGTTTGCATATAACAGCCAAAGGTGGTTAGATTGAACCTAAAGGGCAGACATCTCATAGACTTGTCAGAGTTTGAAACACAAGAACTTCGCAAAATACTGGATACCGCTCATGATCTCAAGCAGAAACAGAAGAAAGGAAAACCACATGAGATCCTTAAGGGCAAATCCTTGGCAATGATATTCATGAAGTCCTCAACAAGGACTAGGGTTTCCTTTGAAGTGGGAATGACTCAACTGGGGGGGCATGCTCTTTTCCTCCAACCCAGTGGAACACAACTCGGGCGGGGCGAAACAATAGGTGACACAGCCCAAGTTCTCAGCAGATATTGTGATGTTATTATGGCGAGGGTGTTCGCTCATAGCGAAGTTGTTGACCTAGCAAAGAATGCTACTGTACCTGTGATAAACGGACTTTCAGACTTTCTGCATCCTTGCCAGATTATGGCGGACATGCTGACAATAGAGGAGCACAAGGGAGGTCTTGAAGGCCTCAAAATCACCTACGTTGGAGACTCGAATAATGTTAGTAACTCGATTATGCAGGGCTGCACGATGATGGGCATGGATGTTACAGTTGGGTCGCCCAAGGGCTACACACCGATTGAGGAAATCATGACGAGAGCGGATAGACTCAGCAAGACGTACGGCACGACACTCGAGATTGTGAACACACCCGCCGAGGCGGTGAAAAATGCGGATGTCATCTACACAGACACATTCTTCTCGATGGGGCAAGAGAAGTCAAAGGAGAAGGAGAATGCGCTAATGCCATTCCAAGTGAACAAGGGATTGGTTGGAAATGCGAAGTCTGATGTTATTGTAATGCATTGCTTGCCTGCGCATCGGGACGAGGAACTTACCTCAGAGGTTATGGATGGACCTCATTCAGTTGTCTTCGATCAAGCAGAGAATCGGTTGCATGCACAAAAAGCGATACTTGCACTCATTGTATAGGAGGCGAAGCGGTTGGTCAACGAGGTCATTGCCATCGGCAGAATAAACATTGACATGATAATGTATGTTGACACGCTTCCTGGTAGCATTCGGCATGTTATGTCAGACAAAGGACATATCTCATTTGGCGGTTCTGCTGCAAACTTTGCAGTGGAGTCATCACTGCTAGGCGTGAAGACGGGATTGATGAGCTGCGTTGGTAATGACATCTACGGCGAGATGGTTCTGAAACAACTGTCAAAGTTAGGCGTAGATACAAGCAATGTGCTGGTGTTGGGCAAACAAGCGACAGGACTCTTCTTCATGGCGCGCCATCCAACGGATGGAAATATTGTGGTAGCCAACCCCGGAGCAAACCGCTTCCTTGAGAAACATGTGCTTGATGAGGAATACATTGCACGTGCCAGTAGCGTTCATGTGGCAGGCGGCTTCCCAATGATGACCAGCAGGGCGCTAGAGATCGCTTCAAACAATGGGATGATTTTCTCGCTTGACCCAGGCCATGCTGCAGATAATGTGGATTTCTCGAAAATACTACCTGGGACTGACCTGTTATTCGTGACCCAGTACGAACTGAAGAGGTACTTCAAAATTAATCTGTCAGAGAAAGCGCTCAAAACCTTTGCAAAGGGCTTCCCGGGCATGGTTATAGTGAAAACTGGGAGCAAGGGTGCAATAGCGACTGACGGGTTTGAATATCACACATCTGACATATTCGAGGTGCCAGTAGTAGATACCGTTGGCGCGGGGGATGCTTTTGCCGCTGGATTCCTAACGGCATGGACTCGGTCAGAGAATATAGAGCAGGCACTTCATTTCGCCAATGCGGTGGCCGCACTCCAAATAACGAAAAGCGGAGCTCAAACCGGACCTACATTGGATCAAACTGCAAGCCTTCTGGCTAGGCATGGGGTTTCTATTGAGCCTATTCTTCGTTCTTTTAGGAAAGGCAAGGGAAAAGGACGGTACCGACGCAACTGAGTATTACCGGCGTAGTATTCTCCTTTTTGTTCACATAATACGCCCGTAATAACAACGAACTGCAGGTGTGAGTGAATCATGCATCCCATCTTAGAAGAAGTCCTGAAGTCATCAAACGCAGGACGCAAGGCGCCAGTTGGCAGGGCAGCGAAACGAACCATCAAGAATACTACATCCGATGAAGAAATTGCAGCCATTCTTGAGGAAGTCAGTGCAAGAATCTTGGTTGTAGGTGTAGGTGGAGCTGGCAATAATGCCGTGACCCGCCTGATGGATGTAGGAGTAGAGGGGGCTGAAACCCTTGCGGCAAACACAGATGCGCAAGACCTCTATTTCTGTAACTCACATCACAAGCTGCTCCTTGGTAGGGACACCTGTGGAGGTCTGGGAGCAGGTAATGACCCTGATGTAGGTGAAGCTGCTGCAATTGAATCGTACGAAACAATCAAGGATGTTGTAAGAGGAGACCTTGTCTTCATTACCGCCGGGATGGGTGGAGGTACAGGTACCGGTGCAGCATCGATCATAGCCAAGGCTGCAAGAGAGAACGGCGCGTTGACTGTGGCCATAGTGTGCCTTCCTTTTGAGGTGGAAGGCAAAACAAGGAAGAAGAATGCTACCAGAGGACTCAACGCATTGATGGAGCACGTGGATACGCTAATAGCAATTCCCAATGAGAAACTCCTAGAAATTGCTCCCGATCTCTCGATGCCAGAAGCCTTCATGGTTGCAGACGAAGTTCTGGTACGAGCTGTCAAAGGAATTGCAGAGCTGATCTCAAAGCCAGGGCTAGTGAATCTTGATTTCGCAGATGTCCGGACGACGATGAAGAACGGTGGGGTTTCACTAATTGCGCTCGGTGAGGGTCAAGGAGAGGAACGGGCTGAAGAAGCAGTGTATAATGCTCTGAGAAACCCACTAATTGATGTGTCAATAGACAATGCGAGGAACATCCTAGTCAATGTGAGTGGGAGCACGGATATGCAGCTCATCGAAGCCAAGAGGGTAGTGGAGCTCGTTACAGAACAGGTCAATCCGGGTGCAGAGGTCATATGGGGAGCACTCATTATCCCAGAGCTGGAAGATAGAATCAGAGTAACGATTATTGCCTCAGGCGTGAACTCCCCCTACGTGTTTGATTCTGAAACAACACCGGTCACACCTCTTGCAGATGATCTCAAGACGGACCTCGGAATACCTCGTTTGAGCTAGTTAGATAGCAGACACTCAGCAAGGGTTAAAAGCGCACTAGACTGTTTGCAGTCGATTTCAGAAACTGCTAAGGCAGTTTTAATCAGGGAAGTGAAACCACTATGGGTATTGGCAGCTTCATCAGCAATAGCAGACGAATACTGAAACTGGCCACAAAACCATCCAGAAAGGAGTTATGGATGAGTGCGAAGATTAGTGTGCTTGCGATGTTTCTTGTAGGATTGCTAAGTTTTGGCATACAATACCTGATGTTGGTGGTCACTGCCCAGTGGCAATAGTAGTTTCTGCCAAGCCACTAGACACAAGCGTTTCGTGCTTAACGGAGGCATTTAGTTGCAGTCAAGAACCAGCGTATATGCAGTACGGACAACGATTTCACAAGAGAGGTCTGTAGCTGATCTCATCACTACAACAGTGGTTGGTGAAACTGACATTTGGGAGTGCCCATTCTGCTCGGAGCAGTTTGCATCCGACAAGAGCACTAAGAAGCATATGAAGGGCTGCAAGAAAGCGAAAAAGAAGAAAGGAGATCCAAAACTAATCTCCCGGAATCAATTGCTTGGCCGTGTCAAGGCGATACTGGTTCCTGAAACTCTCCGAGGCTATGTTTTCCTGGAAACGCTAGAGTTCAGGGACGTTGAGTTGGCTATCTCCGGAGTGCCGCATGTCCGCGGTAGAGTCAGCGGAAAGGTGAGCTTTGAAGAAATCGACAAGTGGCTAAAGCCTAAACCTGCAGCTGAAGGCATCATGATAGGTGATGTGGTCGAGATTATCTCAGGGCCATTCAAGGGAGAAAGGGCACGCGTTGCTCGAGTAGACGCAGCCAAGGAAGAGCTCATTCTAGAGCTGCTGGACAGTCCACATACAATTCCCATTCGTGTGCATGCTGACTTTGCGAAGATTGTCGAGAAGGCGCACAGAGAGGAACCGAAAGAAGGTGACGGGACTGACGCTGAGGAAAAAGATGAGCTCGATGATGATTCATTCTGGGCGCATCAACCAGATTTGGGCTGAAAGCACAAGCCAACGACCTGCCTAGTAAATCGCACGGACTACCCAACGCAATGCTTAAAACTAGTTCACCATGGGGGAGGTCTGCTCCTTAATCTGACATGAGCGCATAGATGCCGTGTCCGGGGTGAAAACAGTTGAAATTGAATGCAGTAGATCTTGTGGGATGTAAAGTTAGTTTTGTCCTGCAGGTCGACCCAAAAGGTACAGCGATGATGTGCCAATTGCACTGCATCAGGAGAAGTGACAAATTTGAGTAGTCAAAAAATAACTGTTGAGGCCATGGTAGAGGGTGGTAAAGCTTCAGGTGGACCTCCAATTGGTCCCGCGCTGGGGCCGACCGGAGTGAATATCTTTGAAGTAGTCACCAAAATCAATGAAGTGACTGCACCTTTTGCTGGACTCAAGGTACCCGTGAAAATTATCGTTGACCAAGATACAAAACAGTTCGAGGTTGAGGTTGGCACTCCACCTACCAGTGCTCTAATTCTGAAGGAAATTGGAGCAGAGAAGGGCTCAGGTGAGCCAAATACAAACATAGTTGGTAATCTTACGATTGACCAGATCACGACTATTGCCAAGGGAAAAGCAGACCACTTGTCGGCGTTGACAGTGAAGAATGCAGTCATGATTGTTTCAGGCACCTGTGTTTCAATGGGTGTGACAATTGAAGGCAAGGCACCCAAGGAGTTCCAGCAGGAAGTCCGAGAGGGTCTTTGGGATAGCCAGCTTGAAGGCGTGCTGAAGGAGGAATAGACAATGTCATTCAACATCGAGTCTATCGAGGCTTCAGTTGCTGAAGCAAGGTCAAAGGGAAAGAAGAGAAAAATCAAGTTCAAGCAGAGCTTTGATATTGCAATCAGCTTCAGGAAGAAAGAGCTGGACGTATCAAAGCCTGAAAACAGAATCAATCAAGAATTCGTCCTGCCTAATGCGCTCTATCCTCCAGCCAAGGTATGTGCTTTTGGAGACGGTGATTTTGCAAAGAATGCCATAGCGGCGGGAGTGCAACACGTAGTATCCAAGGAGGATATTCCGAAGATTGGGGAGGAGAAGAAGGAGAGGAAATCACTCGCCAAGACCTATGATTTCTTCATTGCTTCCGTTGATTCCATGCCGCTCGTTGGTCGATATCTAGGACAGGCGCTCGGCCCAAGAGGGAAGATGCCTAAGCCATTTCCACCACAGGCGGACCTAGCTCCCATCGTAGCACTATATCAGCGGACTGTTCGTTTGAAGATGAAAAACACACCGACATTCCATGCCAAAGTAGGCCATGAGAAGATGAGCGATAAAGAAGTGGCAGACAATATCATCGCAGTCCTCAGCTTCGTCGAAGGCCAGGATTTGCTTGGGAAGATGAGCTCCATAGTGGTGAAGCTTACTATGGGACCGCCAGTGCCCGTGTCCATTTAAAGGTGAAAAGAAATGTCAGTATACAAAAGCCGGGTTCCCCAATGGAAACTGGATGCCGTGGACAAGATAGTGTCATCAATCGATGGCAGCTTGATGGTTGGACTCGTCAATATAGAGGGTGTGGGTGCCAGACAGCTCCAAGGTATCAGGGATAGCCTAAGAGGATCTGCAGTCATACACATGGCACGGAACACCTTGATGATTCGAGCATTGGAGAAGTCTGACAAGAAGGGCATAAAGAAATTAGTCGAGTATGTTGCCGGCCCAATTGCGTTCATATTCAGCAATGAGGACCCCTTTGCACTGAGCAAGTTTCTCAGTGACAACAAGGCAGCAGCTCCCGCAAAGGGGGGTCAAATCTCTCCCAAGGACATTGTTATTCCTGCAATGAATACTGGTGTGGCACCCGGGCCATTCATCAGTGAGCTTGCAGCTCTCAAAATTCCATCCCGAGTGAAGACTGGTGTTATCCACATCACCGATGACTCTGTAGCTGTGAAGGCAGGAGATACCGTATCCAACGCCATGGCACAGATGCTGAGCAGACTTGGGATTGAACCAATGGAGCTTCAGCTCAAGCTAATCGCTGCCTATACGGAAGGGAACGTGCTTACGGCAGAAACTCTCGACATTGATATTGAAGGATTGTTCAATGCGGTCATTCTGGGTCATCAGTACGCAGTCAACCTCTCCATCAATGCCGGTATTCCAACGCCGGACACAATTCCGTTAATCATAGTCAAGGCCAACATGGAGGCAAAGAGCTTGGTTATGGAGATTGGTTTCTTCACAACAGACATGCTCGACGTTTACCTGGCCAAGGCCAACTCGCATGCGCTTGCACTTGCTGCAGCGCTCGCGGAGAAAGATCCAGAAGCAATACCTTCGGAAATGCTTAATCAGGCCCAAGCCGCTGCTGAATCGTCATCAGCGGTTGCACCTGCCTTAGATGAGGCGGAGCAGAAGGAAAAACCAGAGGAAGAACCCGAAGAGGAAGAAGAATCAGTAGCAGGTCTAGGAGGCCTGTTCGGATAAAATAGCAACGAGGTAAGAATTATGGAATACGTATACTCAGCACTTCTGCTCCACAAAGCGGGCAAGAAATTGACTGCCAAGGCAATGGATGGCATTCTCACTGCTGCAGGTGTTGACCCTGATAAGAACAGGATCAAAGCCTTGCTGGCGGCTCTGAAGGATGTCGATATCGACGAGGCACTGAAAGGCGCCGCGATGCCGATGGCGGTTGCAGCTCCTGCGGCTGCTGCAGAACCTGCTGCAAAGGGCAAGAAGGACAAGAAAGGCAAGAAGGAAGAGAAAGGCAAGAAGGAAGAGAAAGAGGAAGAGAAGGAAGAAGAGTTCACAGCTGGACTTGGCAGCCTTTTTGGTTAAGGCGGGTATTTCACCGTTGCCCGAAACTTGCACAATCTTGGACATCAATGTCCTTGACTGATGTTCAGTTCCTGATTCATTGAGGTCTGCTCTGCAGATCTCACTGAATCTGCGACAAGTCTTGCGTCCTCTATCCGAGGGGTTGGCCAAGATGAAGATAGTATATCATCCTCTGATGAGTGAAAGCTATGACCGTACACCTGCAGGAGCCCCTGGAAGGCTGGATACCTCTGTGGAAATCCTGAGCAAACACGCAGATTACGAGTTTGTGGAGGCAAGGCCTGCGTCCGAAGAAGAGATCAATCGAGCTCATGCTCCGGACCACATCGAGAGGGTAAAGCGGGATTATGACTCAACAAGGGAGGACCTACTATATCAGGTAGCAACCTTGGCAGCAGGAGGCGCAATCATGACAGCGGAGATAGCGGTTCAAGGTGAGCCTGCCTTCGGTCTCATAAGACCTCCGGGGCATCATGCTTCTCACTCCTCATATTGGGGATTCTGCTACTTCAACAATATCGCAGTTTCACTATTGCACCTTAAGGCTAGGGGACTGATAGAGTCGGCCTACATTTTGGATTTTGACTTGCACACAGGAGATGGTAACATCAATATCCTGGGTGGCGAGAAGGGGATTATCATCCATAATCCAAGCGGAAATGGCGATGACGCATTCTTGGCAGATGTGAAGCAGGGACTGGAAGCGGCTCCAGATGTTGACATTATCGTCGCCTCAGCTGGGTTTGACCAGTACGAACACTGTTGGGGTGGAAACATATCCACTGATGCATTCAAACAGATTGGACGATTAATGCACGAATTCGCTGAGGAACGATGCGAGGGTCGCAGATACGGGCTACTTGAGGGGGGCTACAACTTCGAGGATTTGGGAAAAAACGTGTTAGCATTCTGCGATGGGTTGAAGGGGCAATAGTACAGTCGGAAAACTTTATGACCTCACAGACAAGACCCAGTGAACGGGGCCCGTTGCCTAGCCCGGCATTATACACAATCCGTGTATTTTGTGGTTCATAGGGCGCCAGCCTTCTATAGACATGCATGTCTGAAGATAGTTGGAGTTCGTGTGTTCAAATCACACCGGGCCCGCCATAATACTCATTCTTGAGGGGCTAGGTTCAATACTAGTCCCCAGCGAAGCTCAGCGAACGCGTAAGCCAGCTCGGTAACTCAAGCTCTAGTAGGTTTTCAAGCTGCTCTGCGCTCTCTATGGTCTTTGCCCCCT
>WTCK01000173.1 GCA_013138615.1 Candidatus Thorarchaeota archaeon
GTGAAGTTCGAGGATCCAGAGATCGCGCAGGTATTATTGCATTCAAAGATAGTGGGGCTGTCGAAGTTCAGACTCCCACATCGAACTGGAACAAGCTCTATCGCGGTTTCGCCCAGCTGAGAGTATCAGGCCTTACACCGCTGGCTGAAGGGCTAATGAAATCCCTTGAAACCATCAAGAGAGAGAGGATGCGTAGAAATAGCATCGAACCACTTGTGATTGTTATATCCGATTTTGCACCCAATGTTCCCCTTGCTCAATCTGTGGGACCTGGCCAAGCCATGTATACTCCAGTCCGAGATTTGGTCAAGGCGTCGCGGATGCTTCGCAAGGCCAATGTGCGGTTGGCTGCAGTCAATGTCGATCCCGAGCAGGTTCAGTGGGTTCGAATACTCAAGCGTCCATACCATGATGCGCTGGAGCTGGCTACAATGCTCAGGATGCGAAAGGAGGGGCACGACAATCCAATGGAAACATTGCTTTCTGTACCTGAGTTTCGAAAGACGTTCGGTGCGTACTTGATTGCTCGTGCGGGCGGCGGACATGCATACCTATCAAGAGAGCTAATGCGGGTCGACTCCGTGCTTGGTGAGCTTCTCAAGGGGAGCCACGAAAAGGTGCGTCTCAAAGCCTCAGACCTGCGAGAAGCAGAAGCGTACCTGTCACATTGAGCCAAGTAGTGCTCTCGATTAGGTTATTAGCGTCTGCTTGCTGCTTGAGTTGCGCATTGGTCCGAAAATTGCCTTGTGTCATAGTGAGTGCGGAGAGCCCAATATGGGTACTCGATGATTTCACTTTTCATGCACATGTGCACAGGACCAGTGTGCACCTCTTGACGTGAAGGAGTCAAATGGAATGCTCCCTGGCAAGATCCCCCCCGATATACTCGAACGGTTGGTTTTCACACATTTGGGTAGAAGCGATCCGGATCTGATTCTTGGTCCTGGAATTGGACAAGATGCTTCTTTGATCAGGATTGGGAACCGAGTAATCGTCGCTTCCACCGACCCAATCACAGGATCGATTGAAGACATTGGTTGGCTTGCCGTACATATTAACGCAAACGATGTGGCGACGTTCGGCGTCGCCCCAAGATGGTTTCTGACATCAATTATGCTTCCTGCGGGTAGCACTGCAGCAGAAGTAGGTCGCATTATGAGTCAGATAGATCGCGCCGCAAAGACGCTAGGCATAACCGTGGCTGGAGGACACACTGAGATTACGGAAGGTATTGAGAAGCCTATAGTAGCAGGTTTCATGCTGGGAGAAACTAGTGAAGGGAACTATGTAACCTCATCAGGCGCACAACCCGGAAATGCGATTGTCATAACAAAAACTGTTGGGATTGAGGGCACTGCCATATTGGCAGCCGAGGGTCGAGACGTGCTCTCCAAAGAGCTAGATGTAACCGTTCTCGATGAGGCATTGGCCCTAAGGAGCCAAATCAGTGTAGTATCTGAGGGACTATGTGCATTCAAAACAGGTCATCTGACCGCGATGCATGATCCAACAGAAGGGGGACTATCTGGCGGTTTGCATGAGCTGTGTGATGCTAGCGGAGTCGGCTTTGAAGTGGAACTCGATCGGATACCCATTCACCACACGACAAAACTGTTGTGTGATGCAATTGGCGTGAATGTGCTAGAGCTCATCAGCAGTGGATGCATGCTAATGACTTGTGATTCCAGCCATGTAGATGATGTTATTGCAGCAATAGAATCGAAGAATGTTCAAGCAACAATTCTGGGTCGCATAATCGAAGATGAAGAGAAACGTCTAATTTACTCCGAGGGGGCGGCAGTGCAGTTGGCTCGCCCGTCCACAGACGCTCTGTGGGGCGCTCTGAAGAAAGTCAATCCTCCATGAATGCTCTAAGCTTTTCAACATCTTCATTTTTTGCGCTCTCGATTATAATGGGCGAGAGGGAAATGTTGCCATTTTTAATAACCTCATATGCGTCAGTGCCCTCTGCGGCTTCTTTCTCGACGCCCCGAAGCCAGTAGTATGGGCTTCCATTGGGATCCAGTCTGCGTTCGACATCGTTGCTCATGCGAACGATTGTGGGCTTAGTGTAAATAATCGAGGTATCTGCGTTAATTTCACAGGGGAAATTCAGATTCAATGCATCGATACCTTCAGGCAATCCTTTCTTCAACACTCGTTTGACGATATCACGAGTTATTTCGCACTCTCTATCGTATTCGTGTCTGGAGTCTCTTGGGTTGAACCACTCCTGAGGGTTTACGACTCGAGATGTTGCCAGAGCGGGATAACCCTGCATCGCCGCTTCGAAGGCGGCACCGACGGTGCCACTGGTCAACATGCTTTGATACCCGATATTAGCTCCTGAGTTAATGCCGGAAACAAACATGTCTATGTCTTTCACAACTTCCTGTGCAAGTGGAACCGAGTCTGCAGGGGTTCCGTCATGAGTGACAAGTCGATAGCCATTCTTCTCGCCATGTTCATAGACACGAATTGGTCTGTTGAACGTCAGCGCTTTTCCTGTGGCACTTCGTTGACTATCTGGTACTACAACAATGAGCTCCATATCTTTGGCCAATGTGTCAGCTAGCTTCAGAAGCCCTGAACCATAGGGTCCATCATCGTTGGTAAGAACGATTCTTTTCAATAGCCTATTCTCCATTCATGCAACTGCAGGATGAAGAAAAGGTAATTCAAATAAGAGTGACGGTGAGAAAAAAGAGGAAGGAACCTAGAGGCAAGACCGTGCTCGCTTCCAGCTCCTCCTTCTAAGATACATCAAAGGTCTACAGGTCGTAAGCCTTCAGGGTCTTGCGTTTGTTATCTTTGCACCTGCCTGACGCTGCATCTAGCAGTGCATTGATTTCCTTATCCATTGCCGCATAGAAGTCTGATGAAACTTTCATGTTGTTCCTGCGTGCATAGTCCTGAACAGCTTTTTTCACTATGTATGGCATTGTTCTAATATCTCCTCTCCCGTAGGAGTCATCTAGAACCCCCCTCGGTCACTTATAAGATTTCTCTAAGAATAGTGCCAGAAAGCGCGTTTAGGCCCGTTTTGACGCTGTTTTATCGTTTTCCTTATAAAGGAACATCGCGATTTGTCCTTAAAATGGACGAGAATGTACTTGTGGAACTTGGCTCTATCCTATATGATCAACTAGAATGCTCACTATTTTCTTTGACGCTGTGCCATCGCCGTATGGACAGGACC
>WTCK01000141.1 GCA_013138615.1 Candidatus Thorarchaeota archaeon
ATGTATCTCTTGAGGTGAGGGTTGAAAGCAATCATAGAGCTCTTCGATGTCCTTTAGAACTCCCGTGGGTTTTCCGTTCTTATCTTTCTCGACACCCTTTTGACCCAAATCAACATTGAGTTCCTGAAATCCCCGACTATTCACCGAAACAAGATGACCATCAACTCTGAACACACCTATCTTGTGCTCAGTGCTCACCTCATCAAGATCCTTTCCAGTGACGTAACGTTTGACTTTCCAGTTGCTCTCATCCCATGAAAATCCAAGAACCCATTGATCCTTGGAGTATCTACTGAGGGCTTTCTTCAGTTCCTTCTGGACCCCCTTGATTGAGCGCATCTTGTCGAGTTGAACGTGCGCCGATTTGATGCCTGATAGTGTGAGATGGGTGTGAGCGTCCACGAATCCCGGAATCACAGTCTTCCCAGCTAAGTCAATCACTCTCTTAGCGGAGGGGATTAGCGCCATGGCATCTTCATCGTTACCAACAGCTAGAATCTTGTAGCTTTTGACAGCAATTGCAGTCGCCAATGGCTTCTGAGGATCCATCGTGATGATGTTTCCATTGAATACGACCAAATCCACCTCGAATTTCATCGAACAGCACGTCCAGTCATATGAATACTAATGATTTGCATATGTCATTTGTCGTTGTAGATACATCGAATTGGGTAGTTTTCACTTATCCTTGACCTTTTCCCAGTCTGCTAAGAATCGCTCAATACCAACATCTGTTAGGGGATGATTGACCATCTTATCAAGCACTGCCGGTGGGATTGTTGCAATGTCTGCACCTACTAGTGCTGCCTCATAGACATGCACTGGATGTCTGATACTGGCAACTATGATCTCAGTGTCGTAATCGTAGATTGCATATATCTGAGCAATATCTACAACAACTTGCATTCCTACATGACCGATATCGTCAAGGCGTCCGATGAATGGTGAAACGAATGAAGCTCCAGCCTTTGCTGCAAGAAGTGCTTGGTTTGGACTGAAGCACAATGTCACATTCGTCTGGATACCTTCATCAGCGCAAATCTTGACTGCCTTGAGACCTTCCCAAGTCATAGGTATCTTGATTGCAGCATTGTCAATCCAGCCATTGAGTTCTCGCGCTTCCTTTACCATTCCTTCAGCGTCTTCGCTGACTACCTCAAGACTGATTGGTCCTTTCACAAAGGATGCTATCTCGTCTACTATTTTACGGAAATTGCGACCTTCTTTGGCGACAAGAGATGGATTGGTTGTAACACCGTCAACCATTCCTCTCTCATGTGCCTTGCGAATTGCTTCTACGTTTGCGGTATCAATGAAGAATTTCATCGGGTTCAACTCACACCTCAGGGTTGGCATCGAAAAGCTGACTGGTCTTATATTATGTTGCTTATCTTGCCTGGGTAGAAGAGATGAAGCATCGAATTACTTGAGGGCGGCTTTCAGAGCTCGGACCTCTCCCTCAATGTCATCGGTTCGAAACACTGCTGATCCCGCAATGAAGAAATCGGCGCCAGCTTCATACAGCGCTTTGATATTCCTGCGATTGACTCCTCCATCCACCGCTATCCGGACACTAGGCTTCTGCTCCTCAAGCATCTTCCTTAGGTCCGAGATTTTCTTCATATTTGAGGAGATGAACTTCTGCCCGCCGAAACCAGGACAGACGCTCATTAGGAGCACAGAGTCAACAAGATCTATCAATGGTTCGACTTCTGCGATTGGTGTTCCAGGATTAAGCGTGATTCCTGCCTTTGCTCCAAGGTCGGTTATTAGCTGAACCGTCCGGTATACATCATGGGACGCTTCGATGTGCGGGTAGATGAGTTCAACACCTGCATCCACGAACTTGGGGATGTATTCTCTGGGTCTTGTTATCATAAGGTGCGCATCGAGTGGAACATCCGTAATGCCCTTCATGGTCTTTGCAATCCAAGGCCCGAAGGAGATGTTTGGAACGAAGTGTGAATCCATGATGTCAAGATGAAAATAATCGGCACCCCCCTTCTCAGCGGCTTTGACGTCATCTTCCAAGTGTGCAAAGTTCGCTGATAGAATTGAAGGAGCAATCATTGGTTTCATGGATTATTCACCCACCGGAGATGATGTTCGCCTGTTATCGCATATTTATCCTTCGACGAGGACATTGACAGTCATTTTTCTCTTTGCTTGATCTTGTCCTGCATCTCCTTGAGCTCGTTGAGTGCATCAAGGGGTGTGGTTCTCTCTAATTCCATATGCTTAATCTGTTCAACAATGGGGTCATCGATTGTGAGGGCTTCAAGAGACGTCTGCATTGTTTCTGAGGGCTCATCAGATGCATCTCCGAGCCCAACGATATTTTCCTTCTCGAGTCTAATCAATAGCTGTTTAGCCCTCTTGACAACTGCGTCAGGCACTCCCGCTAGAGATGCGACATGCACGCCGTATGACTTGTCAGTTCCTCCTGGGACAACCTTATGCAGAAAGATAATCGTGTTTCCGGATTCCTTGGCTAAGGTGTGGACGTTCTTGACACCATGGTACATGCTAGCCATTGATGTAAGGTGATGGAAGTGCGTAGC
>WTCK01000285.1 GCA_013138615.1 Candidatus Thorarchaeota archaeon
GTATTGAAGGAAATGGGCCTAGACAACATGGTTCTGTGATTCCCTTACTGGAGGCTTTCCGTTAACCGGGCTTCGACCAGTGGACCGCCTTGAGGTCATTGTACTAGTGGACAATACAATTGATTTCTCCTCAAGTGATTCCCGCAATGATGTGATGAACCCCCGTCAGTGGGCGAGCGAATCCGACCTAGCGCACATGGTTAAGGCTGGTCACGGGTTGAGTCTGCTAGTCAGAACCTACATTGATGACGTTAGGCACGAAATCCTGTATGATACCGGTGCCTCCGGAGAACTCCTTTCTCATAATTTGAACTCAATGAATCTGAACTTGAACGAAACAGAAGGAGTGGTCCTGTCACACGGACACTGGGATCACATGGGCGGTTTGATCCAAGCCATTTCAGACACAAACAGGAAAGGTCTTCCTGTCTATGTCCACCCGCGGATGTTCTACCCTAGAAGGTTCGTTTGGTCGACACCACAGGGAGAGCAGTTTAGGGATTTCCCTCTGATTCCGTCTATAGATGAAATCAAGAGCGCTGGAGGCAGACCAATACTGGGAACTGATCCAGTCGGGATTGCTGAGAACACTCTGCTGTTGAGCGGTGAGATCCCCAGGATTACTGAATATGAGAAAGGCATGCCTGGGCATAGAGCATTGATTGATGGTGAGTGGCAGGACGATGAAACAATCCTAGATGATCGGTGCCTAATTGCCAATGTGAAAGAGAAGGGACTGGTCGTGATGTCCGGTTGCAGTCATGCAGGGCTCATCAACATACTCAAGGAGTCAGTCCGTCTGACAGGGGAAGCCCGAGTGCATTGTGTGATTGGAGGTCTCCACCTCATAGGTAAGAAGAATGAGCCGAAAATTCTCTCGACTATTAACGACTTGAAACCATTTGACCTATCGATGCTGGTGCCTACACACTGCACGGGCTGGAAGGCACAGCATGCTATGGCTCGGGCGTTTCCTGATTCTTACGTGCAAGGGAGCGTGGGCAATCTCTACCTCTTTGGGCAGGGCGCACTTACCTAAAGCTATAAAAGAGAAGAAGCCGTTACGATTCAATATAGTTAACCTTAAGAGGTTAGAACAATGAGTGACACTGTTACAAAAGAGATGAGCATTGGCGAGATTGTCGCAAAGTATCCAGAAACAGCTGGTACCTTTATGGAGTGGGGCCTACACTGCTATGGCTGTGCCGTAGCCAGGTACGAAACCCTCGAGCAGGGTGCTGCAGCCCACGGGATTTCTGTAGATGACTTCGTTGTAGCTCTAAACAAAGTAGTAGAAGCGAAATAGTAGACCTTGAAATTGGAGGGAGTCAGGAGTCAGCGGGCTTATTGCGCCCGTAAAGGCGACCGGACTCCTCCTCGGTCATCTCGAAACTGTGTTCCGGTGTTGGGAAGCTGCCTTCCCTCACGTCTTTTGTGTATTCTTGAACTGCGTCTGTTATGACCTGCCTAATATTGGCGTATTTTTTCACGAACTTGGGATTGAAGTCCTCGAACAGACCCAGCATATCCCATAAAACTAGTACTTGTCCGTCGCAGTGAGGTCCAGCACCGATACCAATTGTGGGTATCTCAACGGCCTCAGTGATGAGCTTTGCAGTTTCTGACGGAACTAGTTCAATGACGAGAGAGAATGCTCCGGCCTTCTCAAGACGCTTAGCTTGTTCAACTAGAACCTCAGCTTGATCAGCTGTTCTGCCTTGGACGCGATATCCACCTAGCTCGAATATGGACTGAGGCGTGAGTCCTATGTGCCCCATCACAGGAATTCCTGCATCAACAAGAGCTTCGACAATGTTCACTACATTGCCACCGCCCTCAATCTTGACTGCTTCGGCTCCACCTTCTTGCAGCATGCGGCTGCAATTCGTGAGAGCTTGAGGGATGCTGACCTTGTAGGACATGAATGGCATATCACCTACGATCAGACACTTTGGTTTAGCGCGAGCAACCGCAGCACAATGATGAATGATGTCCGAGAGAGTGACTGGTATCGTACTCTCATATCCAAGCAGAGCATTGCCGACCGAATCGCCCACGAGGATCATGTCCACGCCACACTCGCTGAGAATACTAGCTGAAGGGGCATCGTAAGCCGTAAGCATAACGATCTTCTTGCCTTTGCGCTTCATCTTCTTGAGTGAAAAAGTGGTCTTTCGTGCCAAGATATTCGCCACCTTTTCGGGAGTCATTCATGTATTTATAGAGTCCCTCTGGAAAATATATCCCACTATATACATGCATGTGGAGTTCCAAAGTCCCCGGGTTTTCTCAGAGTTCCTTGCCCTTAGACCTTAGGTGCCATTTGTACAGCTCCATGCCAATTATCGCTGGCGCTGCGAATAGCGCGCAAAGCATCCAATCATAGCCTGTTAGGGGTATGAAGAAGAAGTCCAGCCCGTATTCCGAAAGGAGCTCTTGTGCTAACGGCCAATACATCAAGAGATAGTGAGCTAGATAGATTAGACCTAATAGAGGTATATACCTGATGGTGCCAGGCTCGCGAAGACTCTTGG
>WTCK01000083.1 GCA_013138615.1 Candidatus Thorarchaeota archaeon
GAATGGTATTCAATCTGGAACTCAATCAAGCGTTTCACTCTAGGGTCTTCATGGTAGCCGAAGTGCATCATGTAGTAGAGAATATTGCCGTCAAGACAGCATCCGTCTTTAACAACACTAGCCCGACCCCGTTCGGTCTTTGGCGCTTCAGTCAGGAAGTGCCCAGAATCCCTTTGAAACCTGAAGATGGATTCAATGCCACGCTCAATGGCTGCGTTTCTCTTGGCTCCCAATTCAGCCATAATCAGAAGACTGTGTGTACTGGCAACATACTTGGGCAAGTACATGTTGTCTGCGCTACCCCAGTGGCCTTCTGGTTTCTGCGCACCGAGAATTGCCTTAACGCAGAGCGACTTCATAATCGCCTTCTGGGCCGCAACCACGTTTGGATGATCCATACCCCTGTCCTTGAGATGCTGTAATGCCCAGAAACGGATGCTTGGGTTAGAAGATTCCAGGAGCCAATCGATGACTCCTTCTCCAACGAACTCAACCCACTTCATATCCTAGCATAAGGTGGCTCTGAGCTATTAAGGGTGCCCGTCTAGGTTTCAGATATCATAGGTCAAAGCCCGTTCTGCCGCTGCCCCAGGACTCCATTGCTCGTTTGAGTTCTTCATGTTCCTTAGCATATCTGCTCACAGGAATCCCTTGCATCTTTGCTTCGATTGCCTGCCTGAATGCGACCGCACCTGCAGTTGAACCGTCAGGATGAGCGTGAATTGCGCCGCCAGACCCTATCACGATGTCTGGCCCTAGGTCATCAATCACCTCTTCTACCATTCCTTGTGATATCCCTCCGCTGGGCATTGGAGCTGTCTGTTCGATATTATGTAGAGGCATAATCATGTCATGGGCCATGGCGAGGAATCGCTCTTTCAGGATGGGCGCTTTGCCATACGGTGCCGGGAACACTGTGATATCGGAGCCGCAGATGCGCGGAAGCTTCCCAATCACGAGATTAGTTGCAATCCCTGTGATTGGTGAGTACGACATTGCACCTGCGATGTCCATGTGTGCCAGGACTGGAACTTTGATTGAGGGGTCTTCACAGACGTGGCGAAACGCCGAATACCCTACGGCCATGAAGTTGATCATCAGGGCGTTCGCACCAAGTTCGATTGCTTTCTCTGCGTTCTCAAACAGTTTTGGGACAGAATCGGTGATATTCACGGTGAAGAGAGTCTTTTCTCCCTTCTCCGAATCAGCTCGGTCAAGGGCCTCCATGAAGAGTGGAATTCTCTCCTCGATTGTATTGAAGTGGGGATTCGCCAGGAGCTCGTCATCCTTGATGATGTCTGCACCACCAACAGCGGCTTTGTAGCACAGCTCCGCTCCCATCTTAGCGCTCGTATATACACATGGTTTGATCATGTTGTTCAGAAGAGGTCTCTTCTTCACACCCAGCAATTTCCTGAGTCCCTTGATTCCGAATTTCGGCCCCTTGAAACCCTTGAGCCAGCTCTTCGGGAATCTCATGTCAAGGACTTTGATTCTACCACCTAGTGAGATGTTCCCTACGACCGTGGAGAGGAGCATTGGTATCTGCTGCCCGAAGTTCTCCCATGGATAAGCAACCTGAATGACGTACTGTCGGCGCTCAGCATCCCTTGGATAGCTGTACTCGTATGCAGGGACTTCATAGATTCCGATGACTTTAGCAACATGCCTCTTGCGCACAGCCACAGTCTCGCCGGGAACCAGAGTCCAATTTCCCGTGCTCTGTTCAACAGCGGCAGCATAAGCAACCTCTCTCACGTCAATCATCGGCGGTAGGCCAACGTAGTAAGTGGTTATGACGTATTTTTCCATCTCGATTGCATCAGGCAACGCGTCCGGCATTGCTTCAAGTGGCAGTCTGTCCATCTCAATCAGTCCCATTCTTTGTTACGCTATCCTGCTTATTTCACTTTGGAAGATTGTTTTCCACACTTCCCAGTTGAGAAAGTTTCAATCATGATTCCTCTAGAGATTGTTTTATCTGAAGATACGAAATTGTTATGATGTACCATTCTCATAGAATCGTAGGTGTAGGCGGATGATTCCCATAGCAGAAATAGCAGAACGAGCTGGTATTCCAGTTGAATTCTTGGAGCACTATGGCAAGTACATAGCCAAGATTGATCTTAACATCAGGAAGAGCCTGGGTGAGCGAAAAGGAAAACTCATCCTTGTGACTGCAACCAATCCAACCCCTGCAGGTGAGGGTAAGACTACAAACTCGATTGGTTTATCGATGGCCCTCAACGCGATGGGGCATAATGCAGTTGTAGCATTGAGAGAGCCTTCTCTCGGGCCAGTTTTTGGTGTGAAGGGAGGTGCCGCTGGTGGCGGGATGTCTCGAGTTCTTCCATTCGAGCGAATAAATCTCCTGTTCACCTCTGACTTCCCTGCGATATCTTCTGCGCACAACCTTCTCTCAGCCATGATTGACAATTACGCACACTATGACCACCAGCCGGAACTGGATATCAGGAGGATCTATTGGCCCCGTACTGTGGACATGAATGATAGAGCTCTTAGGAGAGTCATCGTTGGGCTTGGCGGGCGGTTTGACGGACTTCCACGAGAGGAGCGATTCATCATCACTGCAGCTTCTGAAATAATGGCAATTATGGCTCTTGCCAAAGACTACCCTGACTTGAAAACAAGATTGGGCAACATTCTCATTGGAAGAGATCAGAGACTGAAGGAGATGCACGCCCGAGACCTTCAGGCGGAAGGCGCAATGGCGGTACTGCTTCGTGATGCACTCAAGCCTAATCTTGTGCAGACGTGCGAGGAAACACCAGCAATCATCCACATAGGCCCCTTCGCAAACATTGCTACTGGCACGAGCTCCATAATCGCGACAGACATAGCCCTGAGGCTGTTTGACTATGTCGTGATAGAGGCGGGATTCGGCGCGGACCTTGGGGCTGAGAAGTTCTTCAATATCGTCACCAGAGTCGGCGAATTCGGCGTTGATGCTACAGTTCTATTGACGACCATTCGCGCACTCAAGCACCATGGAAAAGGAGACCTCGCTGCGGGATTCCCAAATCTTGAGAAACACATGGAGAACATCCAGAATTTCGGTGTGCCAGCCATCGTTGCCCTTAATCGTTTCCCAGATGATACTGACAAGGAAATCGCCCTCTTGAAGAAGATGTGCAAGAAACGTGGCTGGAAGATGGAAGTTTCAGAGGTCTTTGCCAAGGGCGGCGAAGGTGGAAAAGCACTAGCTTCTGCTGTCATCGAGTCAATAGGCAATGAAAGAAGCGAGATCAAGTACACATACGACCTTGACGACGATCTGAGGACTAAGATTCTGAAAGTTGCTAAGCAAGTGTACGGCGCTGATGGTGTCGAATACACCACCGGAGGTCGTGGACGTCTACGTTCACTTGAGAAGCGAGGTTATGGAAATCTCCCCGTCTGTATTGCCAAGACGCAATTCAGTCTATCCCATCACAAATCATTGCGAGGTAGACCAACTGGCTTTGAGATGGAGGTGGTAGGTGCTGATGTTAGTGCTGGAGCTGGTTTTGTAATAGTCTACATGGGTAACGTCCGGCTGATGCCTGGATTACCCGAAGAACCTGCAGCCATTCGAATGAATATCGACGATGATGGAGACATTTTCGGTGTTTCCTAGGCGGTGACAAGTCATGTCTTCGAAGGAATTCAACAAGGACGAGGTCTTCAAGGACCATGTAATCAGTGGCAGGAAGCTCTCCAAGCATATCAGACGCGAAATCAAAGCGGAAGTAGCGCGTCTAACCGAACATCACGGAATCTCGCCAAAGCTTGTCACAATCCTTGTAGGAGCGGACCCAGGCTCACAGATGTATGTTCGGATGAAACACAAAGCCTCGAACAAGGCTGGGATTCTCTCAGAGAATCATGATCTTCCTGAAGAAACAACTCAAGAGGAACTACTGGCTCTGATTCAGAAATTGAATGCAGATCGTGAGATTCATGGAATTCTAGTGCAGCTTCCCCTGCCAAAGCATATTGACGAAACGGCAATCATCAGTGCCATAGATGCGCACAAGGATGTTGATGGGTTCTCCCCCGCGAGCATCTATCGGTTGTTTTATGGAGAAGAAGAGCTGAGCTCAGCCACTCCCCAAGGAATCGTGACGATGTTGGACTACCTTGGGATGGATGACCTCTCTGGAAAGCATGCGGTCATCATCAACAGGTCCAACATTGTTGGAAAACCTCTGATTATGCTTCTTCTAAATCGCAATGCTACAGTGACGGTCTGCCATTCACGAACCGCGGATCTTGCTTCATTCACACAACAGGCTGACGTGTTGGTAACTGCTATCGGTAGGCGGAAATCAAAGGAGGCCCCCTTCTACATCACATCGGACATGATCAAGGAAGGTGCAGTAATCATTGATGTGGCAACCCCGCATGGCGACGTCGATTTTGAGAATGTGAAGGAGAAGGCTCTCTGGGTAACGCCCGTTCCAGGCGGTGTTGGCCCAATGACAATCACAATGCTTCTGAAGAATGTAGTCGCAGCCTACACCAATCAAATTTCATAGGCTTCGCAATCGGAGAGAATAGAAACTCCCCTCCCAAACGCTTTTGTAGAAGGCCGCTCCGTGCGGGCCGCGGTGACTCATTTGAAGATTATTGAATGCGTGCCCAACTTCTCTGAAGGCAGACGCAAAGACGTGATAGACGCCCTTGAAGGGGCAATACGAAGCGTTGAAGGCGTCAGACTTCTGGACATTGAGTTCGATCCCGACCACAATCGGTCAGTCTTTACTTTCATCGGTGAACCTCAGAAAGTCAAGGAGGCAGCTCTGAAGGCCGCTGACATTGCAGTGGAGAAAATAGACCTCACAAAGCACGAGGGAGCTCATCCCAGAATGGGGGCGGTAGATGTAGTTCCGTTCATTCCCCTCCATGGCACAACTATTGGAGAATGCATTGAGCTTTCCAAGCAGTTCGCTGAGGAGTATTCAAAGAAGCATAACATTCCTGTGTATCTCTATGCTAAGGCAGCAACACGACCCGAGCGTGTCGACCTGCCAAACATCCGGGAGGGCGAGTTTGAAGGCCTCCGTGAGGCCATTGGCAAAGATTCCGCGAAGGACCCAGATTACGGCCCCAACGAGATTCACAAAACGGCAGGAGCCACCGCAACAGGCGCTCGGAACTTCCTGATTGCAATCAACTTCAACTTGAACACGACGAATGTGAAAGTCGCAAAGGCCTGTGCAAATGCGGTACGAGGCACCACTGGTGGTTTCGTAAACGTACAAGGCATAGGACTGGACTTGCCTGACAAGGGTATGGTACAGGTTTCATTGAATCTGACTCATCCGAAGCGGACCAAGATTCATCAGGTTCTGGAAGTCGTAAGAAATGAAGCAAAGCGTTTTGGTGCTACTGTTGTTGAAACGGAGATAGTAGGCATGGTCCCGCTGTTTGCCCTGCTTGATGCGCTGAAATACTACCTTCAACCTGAGAAACTCGACGATTCCATGATTCTTGACTTACACTATCTCGGTGGAGCGGAGGGTCCAAAGGAGAAGACCTTCTCTGAGATGACTCTCATCGAATTCGGGGACCAAGTTAGAAGAGCACGCGCCACGCCTGGAGGAGGAAGTGTTGCGGCTGCCTTGGGCTCGTATGGCTCAGCTCTAGTCTGCATGGTGACGGGTCTCTCTCTCAGCGGTCGCAGGTTTGCTGCGATAAAGGAAGAGATGCTCAAAGTCCGACATGCAGCGGAAAATGATCGTGGAGCACTCATGGGTCTTGTCGAAGAGGATTCCGTGGCATTTGATGAGGTTATGAGTACCTTCAAAATGCCCGAGGAAACCCCTGCAGAGAAAAAGCAGAAAGCAAAAGCAATTCAGGCAACAACCAAGGGCGCGGCAGAAGTCCCACTGCAGACAATGCGTCATTCTTTCAAGGCACTTGAGGGTGCAAAAATCGCCGCTGAGAAGGGGAACATCAATACGATTACTGATGCTGGCATGGCCGCACTGGCATTGCTCGCAGCCATTGAAGGTGCTGCTCTAAACGTGAAGGTCAATCTTGGCAATATCACCGACAAAGACTTTGCGAAGAAGATGGGTGATGAAGTTCAGGATCTACTAACGAAGGGCCATACACTCAAAGAAGAGATTATGGATATTGTCGAAGATAGGATGAAGCAACTCG
>WTCK01000139.1 GCA_013138615.1 Candidatus Thorarchaeota archaeon
TCATAGCTTTGGTTTCTTCGACCATAAAGAGAACATAACGGTGTTGGAGCGGACTCATAGCGCACTGGTTAAGGGTGGAAAGATGCTTCTTGATTTGATGAATCCGTACCAGCTCCCACGATTCCAAAAGACTTGGGTATCTCTTGAAGGCGGATACCTCTTGAGTGAGCCGCATGTTCTCGATGCGTCTGCAGGTGTTCTTAAGGGTCGACCCGCCATGTTCATCGATGTAGAACAGGGGCACATTGTCCTCATGAATCAGGATGCTCTGTCAAATAACGACATCAGAATGTATACGGCCCTTGAGATTCACAGTATGCTCAAGGACGTGGGCTTTGGCAATGTGGAGTTTTATGGACAGAACAAGCTTCCAAGAATGCCTTACTCAGCTACATCTGAACGAATGGTCGTTTTGGCCACGAAATAAAGGCAGGCCCTAGACTGCCTTGACGCAAATCTTTTAAGACTTGCCAAAGCAGGTCGCGCAAGCCGCCGACGAGGTTGTCGGTGACCCCAACCTTCTATCGCTTTGAACTAACGGGTTGGGGATAGGCTATCAGTACAGTAGGGTGAGATAATTGGTTAAAATCAAGGAGCCAGACGCAATTAAGCGGCTCATATTGTCAGATGACTACGAGCACAAGAGGATCATTAGCATATCGGCCCATATTGATCATGGCAAGACAACGACTACAGACTATCTAATGCGCCGTGCAGGATTGATGAGCGATGCCGCTGCAGGACAAGCTCTCATGACTGACAGCGATCAGGAAGAACAGGATCGCGGCATTACTATATTCACATCAGTCGTGCTTCTGAACTTCGAGGTCGATGGTGAGGACTACTTGGTGCAGCTTTCAGATACTCCCGGACACATCTCTTTCACGGGTGAAGTGTCAAGAGCACTGCGTGCTAGCGATGGAGTAGTGCTTCTGGTAGATGCGTTAGAGGGAGTTATGACTCAAACAGAAACAAACATTCGCCTGGCGGTGGGTGGAGAAGCCTGCAAACCAGTGCTATTCATCAACAAGGTCGATCGCTTGATCAACGAACTCAAGCTGCCTCCAAAGAAAGTATACGAGCGTATCGATATCATTATTGAGAAGGTCAACGCACTCATCAGGAAGGTGGCACCGCCAGAGTACGCAAAGGATTGGCGTGTGAGCTTCCAGGATGGAAGTGTTGCGATTGGCAGCGCAAAGACCGGTTGGGCCTTCACTATGAAGACTCTGAAGAAGAAGAGTATCGAGCCTTTGATTGTATTCGAGAAGTACAATGAGGGTGACGAAAAATGGCTAAGAGAGAATCTGGCTCTTGACGATGCATTGCTTGAGATGATTGTAGGGCACTTGCCTAATCCAAAGGAGGCGCAGAAGTACAAAATTCCTAGAATCTGGAAAGGTGACTTGGAGAGCCCCGAAGGCAAAGCGCTCATTGGGTGTGACCGGAATGGCCCACTCATGGGCATGATTACCAAGATATTCGTTGATCCCAAGAGCAAGAGACCAACACTCATTGGACGCGTATTCTCAGGAGCAATAAGGACCGGACAGGAGATTCGGCTCGTCAATATGAGACACAATGCCAAGGTGAAGCGCCTTGGAGTTCAGGAAATCACTGACATACTTGACATGAATGAGGTTCCTGCTGGGAATCTGTTCTCTGTATTTGGGTTCATGTGTCCCTCAGGTGAGTCATTTGTCGATGCTGGTTCTGACATGCAGCCCTTTGAGGCAATCGAGTACGTCGCTGAGCCAGTTGTTAGTAGAAGCATCAAACCGAAAGATCCGCAGGACGTCGCGAAACTTGGCGATGTTGTATCCAAGTGGATAATGGCGGATCCTACTGCACGATTCTTCCATGACAAGGAGTCAGGTGAGTACCGTCTAGACGGAATCGACCCACTGCAGATCGAGATTTTGACTAAGCGTATCAACGAGCAGGTCCCGATCCATGTGTCTGACCCCATCATTGTCTATCGTGAGAAGATGACACAAAGGAGCGCGGAGTTCCACACCAAGTCCCCGAATGGTCATAATCGGCTGAAGATGTTTTTGGAGCCCCTCGACGAGAAAACGCTCGATCTTATCCGGAAGAAAAGAATCAATGCAGAACAGAACAAAAGAGACCGGGCTACTATTCTCAGAGATGAAGCTGGATGGGATGCCAAGAAGGCAAGAAAGATTCTGGACATCTACGGAAATTGCATGCTTGTGGACGCAATGAGTGGAGTTCAGAGATTTGACAGAATATACTCATACTTGGAGACAACTTTTAGAGAGTTTGTCGACGGCGGCCCCATAGCTCGGGAACCTGTAACGGGTGTGAAGGTGGTGTTGACAGACACTACGGTTCACAATGACCCCGCTCATACTGGGTACAACGAAGTAGCAACAATGACAAGCTCTGGTCTGAACATGGCCTTCCTGACAGGAAAGCCGCTTCTTTTCGAACCAGTGCTTAACACGGACATCAAAACCCCCCCAGATACTCAGGGAGCTGTCATCAAGGTACTGACCGGAGCCAGAGGTCAGATAGTGACGATAGAGGCGGAGGAGGACATAGTCGTTATCAAGGGCACCATCCCCACCGCAGAAACCATCGATATCGCTGATGACTTCAGAAGTGCCTCTGCAGGAAGAAGCTTCTTCGGCTATGTGTTTAGGGGGTTCGAACCTGTTCCGATAGGGATGCAGGAAGAACTGATCCTTGCTATCCGCGAGCGGAAAAAGATGCCTTTGCAGATGCCTGATTCAAGTTCCTGGAGCAGGTACCTCTACAAGAGAACATAGTCATTCGTAGGGAAAGATAGGGCGCCGGTTCAACACGGTTGCTCTGTCTGTTTTCTTTTTTCTCAATCAGGCCTAGCGTGTTTGCCGCAAGCATGATGCATTACTCGGGCATCAGAGGATACCTTTTTGACTCGTGACTAATTCCTGCTATTTGACCTACAATGACTCTGAGTGCGGTTAGAGAGCTTGAGAAGCTTGTTTCCTTCAACACTGTGAATGATGGCAAAGATATGAAAGCACCCTCCGACTGTCCTAGGTACATCGGATCCAAACTGGAGGAGTTTGGATTCATCAGCGAACTGATTGAATCCAATGGGTTCTACACATCTTTTGCGCGACGGGGTCAGGGCAAGTCCAAGATACTGTTCCTCGCACACCACGATGTAGTACCGGTCGGGGATGCTTGGGATTCAGATCCATTCAAACTGAAGGTGGCGGGGGATCGAGCATACGGTCGTGGAACCTGTGATGACAAAGGCAACATTGTTTCGATGTTGCTCTTGGCTGAGAAGCTGGCGGAATCTAACCTGCCTTGCAGCGTGATGATGGCAACAACTGGCGATGAAGAGATAGGCGGTGTCAATGGAGCGCTCTTTCTTAGGAACTATCTGATTAAGCAAGGCCTGTTTCCTGACTACATTGTTATCGCGGATGGCATTCATCAGCAGGTCATTCACCGTCGCAGGAATACAGTGCCAACTTACATCAAAGTGAAGAGAATGACATCAGAAACTCGCGGCAAGAAAGAAACGATGCGTTTCACAACAGAAGTATTCGGTTCAGAAACGCGTCATTCTGCTTACCTTCGACCGGGTGTTGACCGCCATGCCATGCTTACGGCCTCAAAATACCTTGATTTGCACCCTGACACAGTAGTGTCGGATATCAGAGGTGCATTTCTGAAATCGAATGTCATTCCAGACTGGGTAGAGATGGACCTTGTTCATTCTGATGAATCTGGGGTGAAAACCCAATACGATGCCGCTCTGACTGACTTGTTGAGATCCCTGTTAACTATCTCCCAAGTTCCGTTCCCGACCATGCCATCCGATAAAGGCACAATCATTAATCCCAACCTCCTTTCACTTGACCGAGACCTGTGGACTCTCTACTGTGACATCCGGGCAATGACGAACGATGGTAAGGCGGTACAGCAGGCTCTCGAAACGGCTCTTGCTGGAAAAGTCGAGCTGTTTTCTCTTCAATCGAAAGCAGGTCCCGGATACATAGACTCGAATCCCGATTCCCTATTGATTCGAACCGTGGTATGGGCGTTGCAGAAGGAAGGGATTCCTCCCCGTTTGGTTGAAGGATCGGGTGCTTCTGATTCCCGCTATTTCGCTGGACAGGGGGCTGACCTTTTTGACTTCGGACCTGAAGGCGATAACCTTCATGGACCTAACGAGTGGGTATCTCTTGCATCTCTTGAGCAGAACGCAGCATTCTTCCACACATTGCTTGAAGTTCTGAGTAGGGACAAGAGTCCTGTGTGACCAATCACTTGGGATTCATGCCGACCTTAATTGTAAGGTCGTCTATATCCCACTCCTTAGCGTAGCTATACGTAGACCACTTAGGCTTTGATTTCGGACCTACTAGCTCTAGGGAATCAGCTCGGATTTCTGTGGTCAAGTAATCCTTATACATTTCAGCCAGTTCTACTGACCCGGATTCGGAGAATCGGATTAGCACATCTATGCTCTGGTCAACACTCAAGTCTATCTCCTTTCTCATGACCTGTACTCTGCGCGTAACATCCCTCACAAGACCCATAGCCTCAAGTTCACGAGTACGAGTGATATCGACATAGACTCGGCCAACTTTGCTATCAGCATGACTAAGATGTTCTGGCAATGTTTCTTCAAAGTGAACATCTCCTAGTTCGAGCTTTAACTTCTGACCACCAACCTCAACAACTGCTGTTCCATTTTTCCCAAGATCGTCCCTCAGTTTGGCTGCATCTGTTTCCTGTAGTGCATCCACCAGGTCCTTCATCTTGTCCTTGAACTTTGGTCCCATGACCTTGTAGTCCGGTTTTATCGAGAGCTGCACAAAGCCTTCCATGACATCAGTTTCAAAAACCTCGAAATCAGTTGTGTTGAGATCATCTAGTAGCAGTGGCTTCAGACTCTTGGCACTCTCAACGATCTCCTTCGATGCCGCTATCAGTGTGATCTTGGCTACAGGATGCCTTAATTTCACGCCTTTCTTGTTTCGAGCGTGACTTGAAGCTGATCTTAGTTCTTGTAGAACATCGAAAGCACTCTCCTTCTTCAAGTCAAGGAAGACTTTCTCCACTTCAGGCAGGTCGGTCATGTTGATTGATTCAGGGAGGTTCTTCTGGAAACGCATCAAAAAGTCCCTGTGAATCTTCTCAGCAAGGAATGGCGTGAACACATTCAAGCATCTCATCATAGTTTGAAGAACGTAGTACATGACGTCATAGGCCATGATCTTCTTGGGGTCTTCGCTATCTAGCCAGACTCGCTTCTTCACTATCGGCAGATAGACTCTGCTCAAGTCATCGGTGATGAAATCTAATATGATTCGCCCTGCTTGATGCCATAGATGCTTCTCCATATTCTGATGGAATTGACCAACAACACTCTGGACCCTTGATAATAGCCACTTATCCTCAAGCTCAGCCTTCTTGTAGTTCTTCTTCAACCTCTTCGCGTCAAACTGGAACGTGTCGAGTTCCATGTACGTTTCGGCAAAAAGGGTGACGTTCCAGAGGATGTCAAGATTCCTCCGGACCAAATCAATCTCTTTCTGATCATAGTTCATCCGAGACCATGATGCGGACCGCGTAAGGACAAAGACCCTAAATGGGTCAGCACCCACGGTTTCAAGTGCATCTTTAGCCCACACGACATTTCCCTTCGACTTGCTCATCTTTTGGCCATCGTCATCAAGAACATGTTCTTGGCTCACACACACCTTGAATGAAGCCTTGTTGTGCATGACTACTGATGTGTAAAGCAGACTATAGAACCAACCACGGGATTGATCGACAGCTTCAGTGATGAAGTCATAGGGGAATAGACTCTCGAACAGACGTGGGTCCTTGAGGTAGTCCACACTGGCAGTATGAGCCATGCCGGAATCTAGCCAGCAGTCAGTGACAAATGGCTCTCGGTGCATTTTTCCGCCGCACTTCTTGCATCCTAGAACAACTCGGTCAACCCAAGGTCTGTGCATCTCGAACTCATCGGGGAATTCAATAGCCAGATCTTTGAGCTCCTTTCTAGAGCCAACAACAACTTCTGCGTTGCAGTCATTGCAGACCCACACGGGAAGTGGTGAACCCCAGATTCTGGAGCGTGATATGCACCAATCATCTGCATTCGCCAACCAATCACCAAAGCGACCGGTACCAGCCCATTCCGGAATCCAATCAACTGCCTTGTTCTGCTCGACGAGTTTGTCACGAACTCCGGTCATCTTGAGGAACCATTGCGTGCTATCTGCCAAGTATATGAGCGGGGTGTCGCATCTCCAGCAATGCGGGTACTCGTGTTCGATTTGCTCTTCATAAACGAGAAGTCCCTTTTTCTTAAGCAGCAAGGGAACGTCTTCGTTCGTGTCGAATACATACCTGTCCTTGAACATGGGAACCTCATCCGTGAACTTCCCGTCGGATGTGACGGGCGCAAGAACCGGGACACCAAACTCGCGGGCTACCACAAAGTCATCAGGTCCAAAGCCTGGCGCCGTATGAACAAGACCTGTGCCATCATCCACGGTAACATGCTTGCCTGTTACGATGGCGTGCATGTATTCTTCATCATGTTCTTGATGCCAAGGAACCTCGTCTTTGAACGGGTGAACGTACTTCCAACCGAGCATTTTCTTACCAATGAGATTCTCGGCGACTTGGAAATCTTTGACACCGACCTTCTCCATAACGATGTCTACGCGGTCCTCTGCCAGCCACCATAGTTCATCCCCCACCTTCACCTTGACATACCTGTATTTGGGGTGAACAGATACCATCTCGTTTGATATCAACGTGAATGGAGTTGTTGTCCATATCACTAGGTACTCATTCTCTTTGTCCTGAAGTTTGAACTTCACATAGACTGATGGGTCTACTTTCGCCTTGTAGCCTTGGGAAACTTCATGTCCTGAGAGGGCAGTGTTGCACCTTGGGCATGTTGGGTTCACACGATACCCTCTCCCAAGGAGTCCTTTCTCATTCGCAAGTTTGAGAAAGTGCCAGACATGCTCAATGTAGTCATCCCTGCGCGTCTGGTATGCGTTTGGATAGTCTAACCAGAGACCAAGTCTTATCGAGTCATTGACCCATCGGTCAAGGTAGAAATCAGTAAGATCCTTGCACTTCTGAACGAACTGGTCCATCCCCATGCTCGATTCGATGTGGCCCTTCTCTGCTATTCCTTCCTTCCTTTCTACTTCAAGCTCCACGGGGAGCCCCTGCATGTCCCACCCGCCTCGTCGCCAGACATTGTATCCCTTCATGGTCTGGTATCTAATCTCAGCATCCTTCATAGCTCGACCTCTTGCGTGACCGACATGCATGAAGCCGTTTGTCGTAGGCGGACCCTCAAGGAAGTTCCAAGCCGGGCCTGACTTCCTCAAGTCAACGGTTTTTTCATAGATCTGGTTGGTGTTCCAGAACTCTAGTACTTTCTTCTCTACGGCCAAAGGATCATAGCGCTTAGGTAATGAACTCAAACTGAACACCTCTCTGATTGATGTGACCTGAGCAATGAGTGCAAAAGACACCCTTTGAATCGGGACAAAGGCAGGGATGAACCGGACATAGCTAATCGTCTTGGATGTGCGACGCTAGATAATTTGACAATCCATCCTGTAATTCACCTTTTAGGGCTGTTTGCTAGGAACATTTTCGCACTATTAAAAATGTTAGGCTAGTACGTGTTAACCATTGAAACAACCTGAAATTGAGAGAGACCCAACCAAGATTTAATTGCTAGATGATTCTCTCAGCTAGATAGATGGGGACTAGTGCCCGAATTGTGGTGATATTCGATGAGTGCTCTAGAAGACAGAACCTTGGATAAACTCGCAGATATGATATACAACACGTCGTGGCAGGATTTGCTTGAAGTTTGGCATGCTATAAGACCAAAGATGGACTCCGAGGGCGCTGAGGCAGTAAAGGCATCCTTTGAGGGTGCCAAGAATAGATTCCTAGCTGGTC
>WTCK01000204.1 GCA_013138615.1 Candidatus Thorarchaeota archaeon
GCATAAAGACGTTCGCTCCATAGCCTTTTCCCGTGAGAATGACTATGCAGTCCCTTCTGGTGTTCTCTTCTTCCACATGGACGGATATCGGCCTCTCTCCATGAAGACGCGATTTATCACAGCTACAATTCCGCTGCGCGCCTTAACTAGCCAATCACTTGTTCCAGAGCTCCTCGCAATAGCTATGGCCTCGCCCTTGAGGGTTTTTAGCAAGACGAGGTCTCCCTTCTTGATGACGCTAGAAAAACTAACTACGCCACTTGCAGCCAAATCTGCTCCGTGACATATTGCATTCACCGCACTATCCCGCAAGACTAGAAACGGCAGATGGCTAAGTGCGAACTCAATTGGAAGGACGTATTTCCTCAGCTCTGTTTCATCACCATCATCTTTCCAGAAATGATAAGCATCCTTGAGGTCATATAGGCTACAGAGGTGTTCGTCTTCTCTGAATGAGCCTACTCGTGTCCGTCTGAGCTCCCTCATATGGCCTCCCATGCTGAGAGCTTCGCCGATATCAAAGCAGAGCTTTCTGATGTAGGTGCCTGCTTGACAGCCAACTCTGGACAAGACCAGACGTCCTTTAATCTCGATAATCTCGTTGTAGTAGACCTCTCTCACTCGGAGAACTCTCTTGACGGCGGACCTCAAAGGTGGTCGTTGGTAGAGCTTTCCAGTGAACTCCTTGACCACACTGCGGATGGCGTCTTCTGAGGTTTCCTTGTGGAGTTCTAGAATGCAGATATACTCCTTTCCTGCAGGGAGCAGCGCTTGCATCACTTTCGTAGCATTACCAATGCCCATAGGCAGAATTCCAGTAACTGCTGGGTCAAGTGTGCCTCCGTGGCCTACCTGGTCTGCATGCAGTATATTCCTCACCCAAGTGGCAATTTCATGACTCGTGGGTCCAGCTGGTTTGTCTAGATTGACTACACCGTTCTTCAGCAGATACTCCATCGGAAGTGTGTCCAAGGATTCGAATCCGTGGTCTGGATTGGTAGTGGCCTTCGCCTTCTGTATAACTTCCCTAGGCTGATCGGCAGGAAGTCGTCCTGACATTAACAGATCACTCCCTGTCTAAGTCACTTAACTTGAGAACCGAATCTTGCTACGGAATTTCTCTGTAAGTCCTGCGTCGGCAATAGCTTTCTCAACTACTTCATCCTCAGCGCCTTTCTCAATCTGGATTGTAGTATCTATGGGTTCCAGATGACGGATATTACAGCTACGCCTACGCACTCCGTTGATATTCTTGGGTCCAGTGATTAGCACTTGGCTTCCCTCGAGCTGGTCTATTACTACGCAGTAACTTCCAGCCTCACGGCCCATTGTCTTTACACATATTCTGCCAATTTCATATAGATTCGTCATTGTCAGTACACCTCACCTTGTCTTGGGTCTGCCTCAAAGTCACCTCGGGGCTTCATCCCTGCGGACTGGGAGAACATGATTTGCGACAAGTGATGGCAATATCAGCATTGCGCTTTGAACGCAATCACCCAGTTGTATCGCTAGATTGCTCCAAAAACGTTTCAATGGCTGTTGTTAAGACCTTGATGACTCCCTGAAGGTCATACTTCTCCGTATTCAAGACCAAATCATAGATGGATTGGTCCGAGATATCGACTCCGTAGAACTCCAAATAACGTTCCTTTTCACTTGCTTCTCGGTTGAGAGTTTCGCGGCGCGCATGCTCAAGACTTACTTCATCTCTCTCTGCTATTCGTTTCACCCTCGCATCTACTGAAGCGGTTAGGAGTATTTTGAAGCCCGCATAATCTCCCGCCATCCACCCAGCGAGTTGCCCATCCAGCAACACGTTTCCCTTCATGGCTGTTTTCTTCAATAATGCATCAAGCTCTCTGTCGATGCTCTCGTCATCCTCGGCAACTATGCTAAACTCTTCTAATGTGAGTCCTCTCTTTGTAGCGAGTTCTCGGAAGATTACACCTGCAGAAACCCGTTTGAGGTCGAATCTTTTTGCAATTATGTCTGCTACCGAGCTCTTTCCCGTACCATGTAGCCCGCCTATTGTAATGACCCGTTTCATAGTGATCGCCCGTAGATTATCTTGAGCCAGCATGACCGTGAATTATTCTCGCCTACGCTAGCTCGTGTTTAATAATCTACTCCATTAAAACACTGATTCGTCGACGGAGCACTTGATGAATACCACTGGGGGCGAATAGCAATACCAAATTTCTATTCTTCGCGAGTTTGCTTAATGATGCCGCGTCTGACTGCCTTGGAAGACACCTTGCCTCCGTAGGGACGATTGGGTCTCTTTGACGAACGGCTTGATCTGCTGCTCCGACCATGCTTTGCTTCTTTTGGAAGCATCATCCTCTTGCCAGTTATTGCGCAGGTTCCTGGTGTTCGATAGAATTTCTGACGGTGGATAACGAGTCGTCCACCCGGAGTCTTCACTGCGCGATTTGCTCTTCCCCTTGTTAGTTCGCTAGGTCGAGGCATGGATTATCACCTATACTTTGGCAACTTCTTCTCGCACGCTTGGTTGTTTGCTTTTAAGCGAACCGGTCAATCCAAGTGTATCGTGTGGTCCATGACGCTCAGCTTCAGAAGCTAGGTTGTCATGATCTGTGTACCCATGATTCTCTGAAGGATTGAGGACAATCCAAGACCTACTAGCATGTAGAATGCCATGTATGTCATCCCAAAGCCGCCCGGTACAGTCGTGCCAGCAATCCCTGTGAGGAAGAAAGCATTGAATGGGAGTATTGCCACAATCGTGTAATCCCCAGAATAGAAATCCCTAAGAACCCAGAAAATGAGCATGAATGGAATCATGAATATCAGCGATGGCTTGCATCTCGCAGTCATCGAATCTCGTTGGATTCTATCGATGTAGGACTTTCTGCGTCGGACCTTGCGCAGGAGCTTTTCGTTTCCGGTCTTGTTCGCCTCCTGCTGCATCTTCTGGTACTGCTTGATTTCCTGTTGATGCCTCTTGAGTCGACGCATATCGGTGAAGCGTTTCATTCCTAGGTTACTTATCGTGGAAACTATAACTGAAACTGTTGCAATCAGAATGCCGGACCATGGCGGCGTTAGAAACATTGGAAAATTCGTGGATAGCCACAATACGAAATCTGTTAGGATGTCCTGCATCACAGTCCTACTCCATTAAGGCACTTGCCAGCGCTTTTGCCGCCTCTTCAACCTTCCCTTGGCGATTCTTGATGATTCTAACTGTTGCACCAGTGATGGTTCCCACGGTTACTGCCGCCGCTCTGCACATTTCCTGATGTGTTTTGACCTCGTCAACTATCTGAACATCGCGTGTGCGAGTTTCATCAGAGCTTCGACGCATCGCGATATTCTCAGGGTCTGCTTCGACCAGAACCACGGTCTTTGGTTGAATGGCTCGAACAACCCATTCGGGCAGTCCAATGAGGTATCCATTGTTGGTTTGGATTAGCGTATGCGTGTCAACGATTACTCTGACGGATTTGGCTTTCCGAGCGATTGACTCACCTGCTTTTCTCTGGATATCTCTTTGAATCGCTGTGGACAGTTTCCGTAGCTCGTCACGGTTCTTGACAGTGCCCTGTGCTGATGCGACCTCAAACATC
>WTCK01000197.1 GCA_013138615.1 Candidatus Thorarchaeota archaeon
GGCTGGATATGACACTCTCTCACTTACACTCGCTGATTTTGTACTAATCCGTAGCTCCCCGCTATTGTTAGTCTTACTAGGTGCGGGCGTTGTCATCGGAGTTGTGGTTCTATACTACTACCATAAGTACCGCCGGGGTGACGAGGTCTTCCCACGCAGAGGAAAGGGCAAATCAACAAGGTTCAAGGATAAGAGTAAGGCGGAGAAACAACGTCAGAAGAAGGAAGATGAGGAGTTCGACGCTGCGGAATTCTTTGGAGTTGAGTGAATTGCGCAAAAGATGGCCTTTCGCATGCATCTAGTATGCTAAGCTTTATACAACCGGAGCCAAAACTCATCCTTGTTTCACTGACCTGAGGATGCAAGAATGTCAAGCCGTGTAGATACAATCAACAAGGCAATTCGTGATTTTGAAACCGTGCCTGGTGTCGAGGGTGCCGCGCTCGTGTCAATGGATGGGCTCATGATTTCTTCTGCCCTCCCAGAGAGCGAGCATGATCGAGTGGCTGCCATCAGCGCCGCGATGCTCTCCTTAGGCGAGAAAGCTGCTGGAGAGCTTGACAGAGGAACCCTCATGGAAATATACGTCAAGGCTGACAAAGGGTTCACTCTTCTGACATCTGTGGGTGATAGTGCACTCCTCCTCGTTCTTGCGAAAGTTGACGCTCAGCTGGGCCTCATTTTCGTGGACATGAAGCGGATGGCGAAAAACCTTCTGGAGATTCTCTAACTTACCATCCACCCACTTCCACTTGTGTGTTGATAGCCCGTTGCCCGAAACTTGTTCAATCATGGACATCAATGTCCTTGACTGATGTTCGGTTCCTGATTCATTGAGGTCTGCTCTGCAGACCCTACTGGATCTGCGACAAGTCTTACGTCCTCTCCACAGGCGTTTTCTGTCTCCGTCCAACTGGCGGCGACCAAATTACATGGAAACCCTAGCAATCTGCATTGCACATCCACACCACTCAATCTTGAGCAGAATGTTATAAGCACCTGCAAAATGTCTTGAATTGTACAAGTTCTTGGTAGCTATTGCATCCCCTTCACTATTGCATTCACCACATGACGAGCTATCTCTCTTTTTGATGATATGGGGATTTTTTCAATCAATCCCTTCTGACCGACTATCAAAACCTCGTTCGTATCCGTTCCAAATGCAACTCCAGGTCTTTGAGCGTCGTTCGCGATAACTAAATCGCATATGCCCGATTCTATCTTCCGGTGGGCACGTTTCTCCAACTCCTTATCGGTCACGCCTGACTCCACTTTGAAGCCCACAATGAACAAACCCTTGTGCTTCGCTCTAGCTTCTTCGATAATCTTTTTCGTTGGGACAAGTTTGACTGTAAGTTCGTCGCCCGATTCTATCTTTTTGTCAATGGTCTTCTCGGGAATGTAATCAAGCACAGCAGCAGTCGATACAAGTACATTCACTCCTCCACCAGACAGGGCCGTCATCACGGCGTCCAGCATATCTTTGGACGTATCGACGCTCTCGAAGTTGGCTCTATCGGGCGCCCTCTGTCCGGTAGGGCCCATGATTAGGGTCGCTTCTGCTCCCCTCGCAATCACTTCTTCAACAATGGCAATGCCCATCTTTCCAGTAGACGGATTGGTGATGAAACGCACTCTATCAATCCAACCTCTAGTTGGTCCTGCAGTTATCAAGAAATGCATGCCCTGAAGATCCTTAGGTCCAAGAAGCGCGATAGCCTCACTCACTATTGCAGTAACTTCAGGAATCTTCGCCTTCGCCTCTTCCATCTTGGGGTTCATAACGTGAACTCCAATCCCCCTAAGCACTTCGATGTTCTTAATCACCGCGGGATGATCATACATGGATTCGTGCATGGCAGGCACTATTAGGACTTCGATGCCTGCTCCAATCGCTGAGGAAACCGTGGTTGTCACTGGCGTGTCATCGATGCCGTTGGCAATCTTGCCGATGGTGTTTGCTGTGGCTGGCGCAATCAAGACCAAATCAACATGGTCTTCATGCTTTCCAGCCAATGTTATGTGCTCAATCTGACCGGTTAGTTCCGTTACAACTGGATTCCCAGTTGCCCACTCAAGTAGGTCTGGGTGAATTATATTCTGTGCCATTGCACTCATAACTACGTAGATTTCAGCTCCATGTCGCATGAGGCTCCTTGCTAGAGCAACACACTCGACAGCTGCCACGCTCCCTGTGACGCAAAGGGCAATGGTTCTATCTTCTAGGAGGTTGCTGAGACTGCCTTTGATCAGTTTTGAGGTATGTTCGGCTGACACTTTTGTTCACAAAATCCTCGGAACACATGCAGATAAAATGAACGAAGCTGACCATAACGCATCATATCCTGTGTATGCCCCCAAAGAATATATGAGGTAACAAAGAAAAGTCTGTACGCCAACGACGGGCACCTTAGAGGTAAAGCCGTCTATGAGTGTGCGCGTTGGTAGTCGCTATTGAAGGAACTGTAACGGACCTCTTTGGCGGCGCGATAGAGTTTCGACATTACGATGGCGGGTGCGAACTGTTGGCTGGATCTCCCTCAGAATTCGATGACATTCTAAGCAAGCTCCAACCAGAAAAGAAGGCACAATTCCAATCCTTCGACCGTGTCGTGTCTGCTTTCGGAACACCATCCCAATCCCTATTTGTCCTTGACAATGATGGTGAACTTGACACATTCCAACGTGACTTCAACGAATTCCTCAAATCCACAAAGCGACTTGATCCAGAAACGCGAGAACTACCTTATCATATGGTTCGAATAGGGTACGACGGGGATATGCTCGACGATATGTACAGACTGACCGTTTCCAGTAAAACTGCAACAGCTGAAGCGGCAAAGCTGGATCCCTCACTACTCTACTCAAAACAAGCCATTTTCCAGCACCTCTATCAGGCCATCACCAAAGACAAATTCATAGTGTTCTATGTTGCAGAGTTTCCTCTCGCATACTACTTCGAAATAGCTGTTGCAGTTGATGTGGAGGAACTTGCTGACGTAATGGATCCGACTGTGCACGATTTGACAATTTTGCGGTACCTGAACGATCTAAGGCGCCTAGGCTCTGAAGAGCATCGTAAGACATACAGCTTCTTCTACAGAATAAGCACCTCTCTACTAATGGAACTTTCAAATGTATTCCTAGTTGTCCCAACAGCCGGTATGAACAGGCACATCGTTGTAATGAGTTGGAGAACACAGAGCCTACTGCTGGGCTTCAGTCCTCTTACTTGGTCCTCTGGCAGCTTCAATGTCTTCGACCTGAGTGGCCGCGACATAGATGCGCGCTGGGCTTATCCTGCACCTGCTTCCAACGATCCGCGAGTGAAGCAATACACCAGCTTGGTACCGCTAGACAAGGATTGACCTTACCATCCCCCCTTTTTGATGAAACATATACATGTATATACCGAGTGCATGTTACAATGGATTACTTTATACTTATCTTTTTTTCATAACGAACGACCGACACCTTGAATTCGCGACTGAAAAAGGCGCGCGCTTTCGCGCCTGGACACATCACGGGCCTCTTCGAAATACATGATGGTCATGCTGATCCCCTTTATCGTGGTTCTGTAGGTGCTGGTTTCTCTGTGACCGCTGGAACGGCCACCACGGTGACTGTCGAACAACAGGCCACCCGCGAGATAATCGTGGAATACAATGATGAGATCATCCATGCTCCAGTGACTAGAACGGTGGTAGAACGATTGCTCAGTCAACACAACAGAAACATGAAGGTTAGAGTTCAGCACGAGTCTGCTCTACCAATTGGTGTTGGTTTTGGAGCGTCTGGTGCTGGTGCTCTTAGCACAGCAATCTCACTTGGTCATATTTTGAACAACGATTTAACCCTAGAAGAGGCAGCGAGATACGCCCATTACGCCGAGGTCACAAATCACACTGGGTTGGGTGACGTGCTGGCACAGGTGGCTGGCGGGTTTGAAATACGACTTAAACCTGGAGCTCCTGGCGTCGGCGAGATAATGAACATATCAAGTGCTCACATGCCCCATGTTGTGTTGGCAGGTGCTACAGGCCTTGAAACTAAGAATTTCCTGACAGACATGTCATGGCGTGCGCGCATCAATGAGGTCGGTGGTGCATTAGCCAAACGCGTCATGTCAAATCCTACTGTTGAAACCTTTGTGGCATGCTCAAGAGAATTCGCCAATGAAACCGGTCTGATGACTGAAAGAGTGGAATCTGCACTCGCGGATTTATCCTCGCGGGGATTCGGAGCTTCAAGCATGGTAATGCTGGGTGACTCAGTCTTCTGTTTTTGCGCTAAATCAGATACGGCGTTAGCTGTCAAGATACTCTCTGACCATTGGAAATCCTCGGAAATCATGTCGACCTCCATTGCGAATCAGGGGGGGCGGTTGGTCTAATGGCGAGGATTACTGTTCCTGACGATCATCCTCGCAAGGTTTCCCTTGATATCAGAGATACTGTGATTGAAGGTCATCAGTCCAACGTTTTAGCAACAGCTGGCCTATTGGCACATGGACGCGGGGAAGCATTTGACTACCTCATCGGGGAACGCACAACAGCTCAAGCAGATGCGGCAATCCGAGCAGCTGTTGCGGCAATGTTAACAGCGAAACATCCAGTCATTAGTGTGAATGGCAATGCATGTGCGCTTGTTCCAAAGGATCTTGTTTCACTATCTGAGCTGACTGGGGCTCCTCTTGAGATTAACCTCTTTTACTATCGTCCGGAACGAGAGGAAGCCATCAAGTCGGCCCTTCTGACTGCTGGGGCAAAGGAAGTGCTGGGCACACATGACCGGCCGTCAGCCACGATACCAGAGCTATCTAGCACCCGAAGAAAAGTTGATCCCGATGGTATTGGAACTGCAGACGTTGTGTTGGTCCCTCTCGAAGATGGTGACCGAACCGAGGCTCTGAAACGAGTCAACAAGTTCGTTTTAACAATTGATTTGAATCCGATGAGCCGCACAGCAATCTATTCTGACATCACGATTGTTGATAATATCGTGCGGGCATTGCCTCTGATGGTGGAATGCGCACGAGAAATGAAAGACATGTCAGTGACCGATCTTGAACAAATCGTGTCAGATTTTAGCAATGAAGAAAATTTGATGGAATCCATACGTTTGATCATGAAGCATCTTGAATCCAAGGCCAAATCTTCTATGACAAACACATCGACCAGTGGGAGGAAATGAAATGAGAATCGTTATCATGGGATCTGGTGCAATTGGTGGTCTCTATGGTGGGCTGCTTAGTCTAAGCGGTGAGGATGTTATTCATCTCGTCGGAAGAAAGCGCCAGATGGAATCTATTCGTGACAATAATCTTCGAATCACGGGGATACTTGGCGACCATGAGATACGCCTAAATGTTACAGAAGACCCTACTGATATTCACAGTGCTGACCTAGTTTTCATTACGACCAAAGCGTATGACACAATCGAAGCGGCTTCCCAAATCCGCCATCTTGTAGACGGTGGAGCATACGTTCTATGCCTCCAGAATGGTCTTGATACGGAAGTTAAGGTGGCTGAGTACCTTGGCACCACTAGAGTGCTCAGAGGGACAACTTGCATGGGTGCTCTGGTTACAGGACCCGGCGAGATAACTGCTACTGGCTGCGGAATCACAGAGATTGGTTCCCATTTTCCTGAAAACGGTGAGATGGTCGACAAGGTTGTCAAACGCTTGAAGCAAGCAGGCTTTGATGTAAGATCGTCCGATAATATCGAGGGAGTCGTCTGGACAAAGACGATTGTGAATTGTGGTATTAATCCCATAGGAGCCCTGACTGGTCTTACGAACGGAGAAATCCACGATGACATGGCCCTTCGGAATTTAGTGGTCAAACTTGTCGAAGAGGCAGCCCAAGTGGCTGATACTCTGGATGTGCAGCTGACTACTGATGACCCTATTCGATATACGTTGGGAACTGCAAAGGCCACTGCTGAGAATACGAACTCCATGTTACAGGACGTTCGCGCCTGTAAGCGAACCGAGATTGAATCAATAACTGGTGAAGTCATCCGACGAGCAGAAGAGCTTGGGATTGATACGCCTTTCAGCGAAACCATCTATGCTCTCATCAAGGCTTTGGAGTCCAAGCGGTTAATCGATGTGGAATCAAAGCCGGAGATGTGCCCTCTTGCTACAGAGGAGTTGCTCAAGGCAATTTCTACACCTTGAACCAGTTTCTCGCCATCTCATAAGATGCAATCGCTGAACGCTGTGCGCCATGTCTTATTGCATTCATGTGGCCAGGGAGAGCGACCTCAAAGCTAATCTCAGATAGCCTTCTGAGTGATTCTACCAACTGCCGGGGGCTTCCTGTTGGAAAATCCACTCTTCCGAAGCTGCCCCCAGGGAACATAGTATCTCCCGTGATCATGATACCAGTATCCAGAATCTCAAGACATACACTGCCTATCGAGTGGCCAGGTGTGTTGTAAACGCGGAGACTAAGGTCTCCGAACTGTACAACCTCCCCTTCCTCAAGGACACCCTCTATCTTTAGCGGCGGAAGTCGTGCACTGAATGTGTCTGACAGCGTAAGGCTCATGTCCCCTTTGTTAATCATTTCCGCCTCGGCTTTGTGAAGATGCAACTTTGGGGAGGCTTCCTCAAGCAGGATTGCTACTCCACCTATGTGGTCAATATGACTATGAGTTAGAATCACATCCGTGATGGATCCCATCGATGAACCAAGGCTCTCTAATGATTTCTCAAGATGTTCTGCGTTTACGCCTGTCCCGGTATCTATGAGAACCTGCTTATCACCACAATCGAGGAAGGTGATGTTTGAGTCGAAGGATCTGCTAGTCAGGAAATGAATTGGACCCGAGATGTGTTCGAACATGACTTCACCCCAGATGTTCCATTAGCTTGTCGATGTCGGTTTGAGAATTGTAGAAATGAGGGGAAACTCTCAATCGACCATTACGGACCGAGCAGTGTATCCTGTTCTTTGAGAGTTTCTCTAGAATTTTCTCAGCATCAGGAGGTGCACACGACACTATGGCGGAGTTATATTTCGGGCCGAAGTCGTAGTGCTCAACTCCGTTCTCCTCAAGTCGCTTGCGTAGATACTCTGCATTATCGAGAGCGGTCCTCTCTCGCGTCTTTGCTGGTATTCCATGAATGGCCTTCAATGACTCAACCATCCCCACATACGTAATGATTGCAGGTGAACCTACCTGAAACATTCTTGCATCTGGAATGTGTTCCCTCACGGAATAGGAGAAGTTCATGATGTCCTTCACTCCCCACCATCCGAGGAACTTGGGGCGTACGGTGTCAAAGAGGCTTTCCTTCAAGTAGATGTAGCCTGCACCAATCGGTCCAAGTAGCCATTTCGCTGCCTGACCTGCGGCAAAGTCCACGCCAATTTTCACAAGATCAGTATCTATGTAGCCTGCTGCTTGTATAATGTCTGCTGCAAGGAATCCCCCAACTTCATGTACCGATGCGGCAAGCGATTCCAAGTCTGCTCGGTAACCTGAACCGAACTGGATCTGGCTTGTCGCGACGACTCGTGTATTCTCATCAATCATCGCCCTAAAGGCATCAACTGGTGCAGCACCCTGTTCGGACTTGACAATCCGGAGATTAACGCCATAGAGTCTGCTTATGTTCTGCCACGGAACGTAGTTCGCGGGGAATTCTAGGTCACACAGGACAACATTGGATCCCTTGGGATACTTGATGCTATGGGCAAGTGCGTTGATACCAGAAGATGTGTTTGGCACTAAGCCATATTGACTGTAATCGCCACCTAGCAGCTTGGCCAGCAGGGTTCGAACTTCCTTGAGCATCTTTAAGGTGTCCGCAAATTTCCCCTTCGCATACGTCCGATTTACCAAGTGTTGTTTCATCGCATCCACTGTGGTCCTAGGTGGAATGCCGGTCGATGCATTGTTTAGGTATGTCATGTCTGCGAGAGTGGGGAATAGATCTTCGATATACTCGCGGTCGATTTCAGTTGGCATGATACATGCCGAGGAATCTCAAGTGCTGATAAATCTCTCTACAGATTGAGGTGGATTAAATCCCCCTAAAGCCTTTAAGTCGCATCAACCACTCGTGAAATCGGAGCGGCTTGTCGGTGCTAAGGAGGCTGTTCGGCCGAAAGAAGAAGCGAAAGGAAGAAGATGCTGAAACGGAACGGCATCTTCCTGCGTCGGTCGAATCTGCAAGTAGCACATCCGTTGTAGATGATATGAGGCCCTCAACCACTGTAGATGTGCCTCGAGGTGTACCACCTCCAATGGGTTACCTTGTCACATCATCTGATGATCTACGGATTGACGAAGAAGAAACCGCAAAGCTGGCAAAGGAAGCGCATATTTATCCTCAGACCACAGCAGAGATAGTTCCCGGAAGAGTCCTGAAGCGTGATGAACAGGGACGCATTCATATCAAAATCGTCTTCTATGGTCCTTCGTTATCTGGCAAGACAACCGCCCTCAGATGGCTGTTTGCCAACGTTAGGTCTCTGTCAAAGGGTAAGATAATCGAGATATCCGACGAACTAGGTCGGACAACCTATTTCGACTTCATTCCTGTGACTGCAAGCAAGGGGATTGTGTTTGATGTCTTCACAGTAGCCGGACAGCGAAGACACGCAAGAAGCCGCATAGTAGTACTGAAAGATACGGACGGTATCATCTTCATGGCAGACTCTCGCCCTGAGTCCATGAACGAGAATCTTGCTTCCATCCAGGAACTGCGAATTGTCCTCGGGACAGATCGTATTGCCACAATGCCTATCATTGTCGCTTTGAATAAGCGGGACTTGCCGAATGCACTTCCAATAGATTACATGGTTCGGATGCTCGACGTGGAGGGCTTTCCGGTATTCTCCACAATAGCCACTGAAGGTAAGAACCTGCTCAGAATGTTCCAGCGGGTATTGAGGGATGCTCTCATCTTCAAGGTTGGGATTTAGCGGCAATCCTCTAGAACTTACCGAAAAGATTTAGAGCACTGAGAATGCCGTTCGCTTGAGCCACTGATGCAATAGCCCCGTGGTGTAGCGGTCCAGCATCAGCGGTTCTGGAGCCAAAGAGCTATCATGGTTCTCTGGCGGAGATTCCGTTGGACCCAGGTTCGAGTCCTGGCGGGGCTACCATCTTCTTCTAGAAGCCGTTTCGACACCATAACCGCATGGTCAGGGGGGCAATGGAGCCTGTACAGGCCCTCCACAGCATGGATTCTATTAATAATTAATCCAGTCGATTTTTACACGAACTATTGCTTTTTTCCAAGAAAGATAACATTTATAGGCAAAGATTCGTGATTTTTCATTGGAGACACAAGGCCCGCAGGTATGCTCATTATGTAGCGTTCCTGTTTCTTGAGTCTACGTCCCTCCCGGCGGAGATCGACAGGAAGCGGGTCTTCTCCACTTTTTCTATGAGTTCATTCATATCTGGAACGGAATCATCCATCTATCTGCTGCTAGGGACCTCTACTTATGACAAGCTTCATATCAGGACCCAGCCAAGCCGTGCAATTGGAAGTGAATGTTATGGATCGAATCGAGAGTGGCTGGGATGATTATTGGGCTGAAACATTCAGAGTCAAGCATCGCCTTTCTATTCCTGGCATACAGCAGTATGACAAGATTGTCGTAGACTTCTGCATTGAAAGCTTATCTCTCGAGCCAGGAGCGGAACTCCTTGACATCGCTTGTGGAGCTGGAGATCATTGCATCGAGTTTGCCAGGCGCAAACTGAAGGTGACGGGCTTTGACATCTCCAAGCGACTGATAGAGGTGGCCAAGGAACGAGCGAAGGAAGACGGAGTAGAAGTGAATTTCCTCATTGGAGATATGCGTAAGATGGATTTCTCCAATCGATTCCAAGGTGCAGTGCTATTGAGTCATAGCTTCGGTTTCTTTAATCATGAAGAGAACAGAATGGTATTGGAGCGGGCTCATAATGCACTCGCTAAGGGTGGAAAGATGCTTCTCGATTTGATGAATCCGTACCAACTACCACGATTCCAAACGACTTGGGTTTCACTTGAAGGCGGATATCTCTTGAGTGAGCCGCATGTTCTCGATGCGTCCGCAGGTGTTCTCAAGGGTCGACCTGCCATGTTCATCGATGTGGAACAGGGGCACATTGTCCTCATGAATCAGGATGCTCTGTCAAATAACGACATCAGAATGTATACGGCCCTTGAGAT
>WTCK01000242.1 GCA_013138615.1 Candidatus Thorarchaeota archaeon
GGTACTTCTCTTTGGAAACGCTGGCTCCTGCCTCTGGATTAAACCCTCCCAGTGACCTGAGATTCGCCATGATTGTGGCGTCAAGTAGCTCATCCGGTCGCATTACATCCTCTTTCGAAACATGAACCTGGTCCCATCCAATGCCAAGATCGAATGGCGTTACACGCCAGCAAAACTCACAGTTCTGAGTGCACTTGTCCACAACTGGAGTCATCTGGAGACATCTGTGTGATTCGATTCCGTAGAATCTCTCCTTGTAGCAGCTATTTCCATGGAGAAGGCTCTTCTTCTGCCATTGACATGCCTTGTATGCTCCTCTCTGACCGAGAATATGATATCCCTGCTGTTTCAGCTTCTTGCGTAACTGGTCAGGCATGTTCGAACTCAATGTTACAATCGCGATGGGACCTTTGTTTTCTCTTATCAGCGTTTGGCAGCATGAGCGGATTGATGCGGTGACCACATCTTATCTATCAACTGCGGCCAGTTTCTCAGCCAGGCTCTCTTGATTGCCCCACGCACCAGTCAACACCTTACGTCTTGACAAATCTCCAAGAACTCTTCGAGTTTCATCGTCTAGTCGACCTGGTGGCATATTCTCGAAACTACTTCCGGGCAAAGGCATGAACACATGCCCATGCAATTTGGCACCCATTTCTACAAGATCATGACAGAGCTCAATGCTTGCATCCACGTCCTCTTTCGCTTCTTCTGGGAGCCCAAAAATCATGTCCACATGAGGTATGAAACCACAATCCAGCGCAATCCTGACTGCGTCTAGGCCCTCAGCGACGGTGTGCTGCCTGTTTGCGGCCTTGAGAACCTTGTCACTCCCAGATTGCAGACCTATCTGAAGGGTCTTGTTCGCCACGTAGTGCCGTAACAATTCGAGGATTTCCTTACTCACGAACTCTGGTCGCACCTCTGATGGAAAGGAACCAAAGAAGACCTCATCAAGACCTTCAATAGAGGTACTCTCTTTCAGAAGGTGTTCCAGCTTTTCAGGAACTACATCGCGGCCTCGTCCTCCATAGCAAAGCGCATTCGGTGACAGGAACCATGTGCGTTGAAATCCTCTCTTTTCCACTGCTGTGCGGAGCCATTTCGTGATAGACTCCACAGATCTATGTCTGACTCGACCTCCTGTCAGAAACGGCGTACAACAGAATTTGCAGGCATATGGACACCCGCGGGTGATCTCTATTGGCCCCACGATATTCATGTCCACTGCGAATGGCGGATAGTCATCCAGCTGTATTCGAGGCAAGTCGCATGGCTTAGGATAATTCTCAGAATGCTCTGAAACCACTCCTGCTATTGTATCAGTATCTTGATCATTTATGAGACGCCATAAGAGTTCGGGAAATACGTGCTCACCCTCACCTACAACTACATAGTCAAAATCTGCATCCAGTAGCTTTCCTGGTCGCGCGCTTGCGTGGGCTCCCCCAGCTATAAACGTCACACCACTACCAAGCTTCTTCCGAGTTTTTTTCACATCATGATAGATTCTCTCAGTTTGGGTTGACATCACCGAGTGGGCAATGATGAGCCGTCCCCGGGCGGCCGTTTTTTCCAGCACACTATCAGTGAGTTCCAAAGGAGCAACCACGTGCAGATCTGCAAGTCGTGGGTCCGTTTCAACGGCACCAAGAAGAGCCGCAAGACTGTATCTAGATGAAGAATGTGCCGAAAAAACGAGTGTGTGTGAATCCAATAGGTACACACGCACTAGTTCTCAATAATTCGTTCAGAAACCCCATCCTTAGTCACAATCATGACCTGGATGGGTCCTCCTGACTGCACGTCTCGTGCGATACCTGCCTTCACGGCACGGATAGCAATCACCTCGGCCTCCTTCACAGTTAGGCCGGCCTTGAAATCATTCTCAAGCACACCGTAGGCAGTGCGTACGCCGGTTCCTGCGGCGGTGTATTCATCAGGAATTAGGGAGCCTCCCATGTCGAGTGTATAAAGGGCTGGTCCATCTGCATCAAGCCCGACAATCACAGTCTGGATATATAGAGGCATCATTCGTCGTGAATACAGAGTGTTTGCAACCATCTTTTACAGGACCTTAACGCTAATCCTCCTCTTCTGGTTTAGCTCGTAGAGCTTGATCTGAGCCTGCAGGCGATTCACAAGCATTTGATAATCAGAGGTCAGGCCCGCAGAGGCTAGCACTATCGTGTCCGTGAGCTTGAATGCTTTTACGCCCTTGTCAGTCAGGACCATTGTACCCCAGCTTATCAGGGAGTCCGTTGCTACAACGGCTCCATCACTGCACTTGATACCGACAATAGTTGCGCCTGTTGGAAGTGACATTAATATTTGCCTCCATGGGGTCCTCTTTGGCTCGTTTGGTCATGCCGGTTGTTTTTAAAACATTACCCATATCCGACATTTACCCAGCGAATTCACTGCAGAAAACTTCCGTTCACCAGGTAATGAACCTTGAAGTGCTCTGATAATTGAAAAAAAGGTAAGGATGTAATCCATTAATGCGTCAAATGAATCCTTTTGCAAACATTCCGACCATCATGACGGCAGAGGAGATTATCACGTTTGCGCATAGTAAATCGAAGAGCGCGAGCATGAAGAGTTCACACATGCTAAAGAAGGTTGAGAGAACTCGAATCAGAGAGATTACGCGCCTTCAGGATTTCGTGAAACACGTCAAAGCGAAACTCCGAATAACAGTGGAAGAATTTCCGTCCTTAGAACGTATGCATCCATTCTATCTCGAATTGACAGAAGTTCTCGTGGGGACTGACAAGCTTAAGCAATCCTTGGGAGCGGTGTACAATTGCA
>WTCK01000169.1 GCA_013138615.1 Candidatus Thorarchaeota archaeon
TCTCTTGGGCTGCCTCTGATACATAATCATGTTCGTCATGCAGAAGTTCCTGCAGTACTTCAATAGAATTAGAATCTACAACCCCTATTCTTCCAAAGGCTTCTGATGCACGCCACCGTACATCAGGTTTTTTGTCACCCAATGCCTTTACCAATGCAGGAACTGCATCGGAAGCAGCTGGACCTAGTTTGCCCAGACTTAAGGCAGATTCACGGCGGACAATGCTCTTTGAATCGGCCAATGCTCCAACCAGAGCCGATATCGCCATCTCTTTGGCTATTCCGATTTTGCCTAAAGCTCTAGCAGCCTCAGATCGTTCATTTGGTTTACCACCCTTTAGAATTTCCGTTATCTTTGGAATGGCAATCTGAGCATCAGCACCAATTCCACCAATGGCTGACATGATAAGGATCTTCATCTCGCTGTTACTTTTTTCGTAGGATTCGACTAGTATAGGAATTGCGTCTTTCCCTATGTTTCGGAGGGCATCTACAGCCTTGCCTCGGACCATTTCTTCCTTGTCCTTGAGCAATGACGCAACGCTCGCGATGATTTCAGGATCGGTAACCTGCATTTCTCCGAACGCCTCAACTACTCCTTGTCTGACAGTTGAATCGTTGTGATTAATAACTTGCATGAGAGCTGGAACTGCTGGCTCGCCAATTTTCACGAGAGTGCCAATAGATCGATATCGCACCCTCCAGTCTCTGTCACCAAGAGTATTGATGAGTGTTGGAATTGCTTCACGTGAACCTGTGCCAATTCCCTCTATAGCCTGCGCAGCTGCAGTTCTTACCATCCAGCTCGGGTCTCTGAGGCACTCGATTAGATTTGGAATGGCTTTGTGTGCATCTGGTCCCATCGTCCCAAGAGTTTTGACCACTTCAGAACGGATGTCCTCACTATCATCACCCAATGCTGCGACTAAACTAGAAACAGCTACATCAGTTGCTTGACCTATTAATCCAAGAGATACTGCGGATGCCTTTCGAATAGACTCTTCCTCATTGGTCAACAACTCTGAGAGTTTTGGTATTGCTTTCTCAGCAGCTGGTCCAATCTTTCCAAGAGCCCTTGCAGCTTCTCGACAGATGCTCCAGTCATCATCATCCAAGCGAGAAACTAACTGTGAAACCGAATCAGCGGCCTTCTTGCCCAATTCTCCCAATACCAATGAGGCATTGAACCGAATAGAACGAATTTCGTTCTCAAGATGTTCAATTAACTCCTTGATGACAGTAGGATCTTTTTCAGCCCTTGCAACGGCCAGATCGACCTTTGCATCACGCAGCAGTTCAGTAAGTGATGTTGAGATTTTAATTCTCCCCTAAATTCCTAAGTATACCTTCTTTATTCGAGGTTCTCGTTCGAGCTCTTCTCTAGTACCACTCATCTCTATTTTCCCTTCTTCAAGCACATAGATATTGTCAGCCACTTCCATTGCCAGGACTGCATCTTGTTCGACTAGTAGAATAGTGGTTCCTTCTCCTTTGATATGTTGAATGGCCTCGAAGATCTTGTTCTTTATTTTGGGAGCAAGGCCCAACGAAGGCTCATCTAACATCAGGAACTTCGGACTGGACATGAGTGAACGGGCAATTGCCAGCATCTGCTGCTCTCCTCCACTGAGGGTGCCTGCTCGCTGCTTTATCCTTTCTTCCAGCCGCGGAAATATGTCAAACACGAAGTCTAACAATTCTGAATACTTTTTCCTGTCCTTCAACGAGTATGCTCCAAGTTCTATATTTTCCATGACACTCATATCGTAGAATAATCGACGGCGTTCAGGACAATGAGCAATTCCTCTCTGCGCAATCTGATGTGCATCCAGTTCATCAATCCTTTCTCCTTCGAAAGATATCCTGCCCCTGTCAATCTCTTCTAGTCCAGATATGGCGCGAAGCAGTGTGGACTTGCCTGCCCCATTTGGACCGATGACTGCATCTAGTGATCCCTGTTCAACAGTCAGGTTAATTTCTTCAAGAGCTCTGGCCTTCTCATAGTAATGATACACTTTTCTTAAATCAAGCAAATCCTTCACCTCGGCCTAAATATGCTTCAAGTACGATCTTGTTGTTTGCTACTTCTTCAGGAGGACCTTCTGCAATAATTCTACCCTGATGCATGGCAATTACTCTTGGGACCAAGGTCATCAACTCACGTAACACGTGACCAGTCAGGAAAATCGTGACGCCTTCATCACTAAGTCTATTGATCAATTTCGTTATGCCTTGTTTTTCTTCATGAGCCAGTCCGCCAAAGGGCTCATCGAGCAGCAGCAGCTCAGGGTTTGTACCAAGAGCCTTCCCAATTTCGAGTTTCCTCAGATCACCATGTGGCAAGATTACTGGAGGCAATCTAGCTTTGTCAATTAATCCCACAGAAGTCAGAATTGTGCTGGCCACCTCATCAATTCCGATTTCTTCAAAAGCTTCTTTTCCTCGAGGAGAAAGACACGCTACTGAGATATTGTCAAGAAGATTCAGGTATTTAAAAGATCGAACCAACTGAAACGTGCGAACAAGACCCAAGTTGACAATTCGAAAGGGTTTCATTCCTGTTATGTCCACGCCATTGAATCTGACAGTGCCAGAATTAGGATCTTCGAATCCTGTTATCAGATGAAATAGAGTGGTTTTTCCTGCACCGTTTGGACCAATCAGGCCTACAAGTTCTCCTCTCTTGATCTCAAAGTTGACATCATTTACTGCAGTCAATCCACCAAACTTCTTGGTCAAATTCT
>WTCK01000136.1 GCA_013138615.1 Candidatus Thorarchaeota archaeon
TCACGACCGCCATAGATTATGCCATGAAGTGGAACGCCCTCGGGGTCATCAGCCTTTGGATCCAGATTATTGAGCTCTGAAAGCTTGATTGTATAGCGAGCATTCTTGTGTGCGTGCCTAATCTCATTCCCTTTCTTGTCCGTCTTACCCTTGAACCAGTTTCCAGAGTAGTTTATGCCTTCCTTCGGAACCTCACGACCGTCCCCTATCCAATACGGGGTTCCATTGTTGATTAGGACGTTAGAGAATATCACCTCACCAGGGCGATTAAGAACATTCCAAATTACAGGATCATCTTCGCTATTCACACTTCGAATGATTCCGAAGATGCCAGACTCCACATTCGCGGCGTATACCTCACCTTTGTGGTGACGTAGGTAAGCAAGGTCATCACCAATAATCGTTTCACCCTTGACCATCGAGGTGCTGGTTTTTCCACACCCTGATGGAAAGGCACCTGTAAAGTAGCTTCTACGACCGTCAGGACCGAGAACTTTCATAATGAACATGTGCTCAGCAAGCCATCCTTCCCGATTGGCTTTGCGAATGGCCAGTCGTAGAGCGAGCTTCTTGAAACCAACAGTATTGCCAGCGTACTGTGTGTTTGTGATGTAGACCGTATCATCCCTGTAGTCGATATACACTCGGCGCCCCTTAACATCTGCTGAAACGAATCGGTTCAACCGGCTTGCAGCATGCAGGAACCTGAAGAAATCATTCTTGTTGCCAATGCTCTTGAAGTATTCGTACCCTGAGCGGTACAGAATATCTTCACTATGAGCAACGTAGAACGAGTCAGTTAGTTGAACGCATGGAATAGAAAAGATTGAGTCGATTGGACCCAAACAGAAGAAACGAACAACCATCTCTTTGTCTTTCATGCTGTTCTTGAGAAATCCCTTTACCTCTGCTAGACCTTTCTTGCGTTCAATCTGCCGCAGGTTCTTGCCTAGAATTTCGCCCTGAGGCACCAGATATCGCGTGCGTGCCTTGTCCCGAGCCTGATCGTGAAGACCATCATAATGGATTGTGTGTCCCTCTGTGGCAAGAACGGCCTCTTCACCTGTTTCAATCGCCATTCTACGCACTCGATTGATATCATCGGAGTCATCAGTAACCACAAAAACAGACGATGGATTGCAAAGCTCGATAGCATCAGCTATGAAACGATGAACATGTTCGTTGGGAACTGCCAATATCTTTTCGAGATTGGCTTCGTCAAGGTGGGACTTGAGAATCGTCACATGCGTTTCCAATGAATCGCACCCCCGTTCGAGGTATGCTCTGGCGGCCGTTGCGGTGCACACCTCGACTTAACATTAACTAAGAGGTCTATGTGCCTTGAAAATTGATGTTCTGTAAGACGAATTACTCCACCTAGTCATACGCATCTTATGCAACGAAGGCCATTAACTTTGCAGCCTTGCTGAGGCTGTAGACAACCCGATTCGTGAGGTATAAACAGTTTTCAGATACGCTTGTGATAGAATGGTGCGGTGACACACAGACTTGATTGAAGATTTGGATGAGAGCAATGTGGATGACCTCCTAGGTATTTTGGCTTCCAAGCCGCTTGCCAATATCACCATGATTGCTGACTGTACGCAGCTCAAGCATTGGTGTGATATACGGCTACTGAAACAAGATGGAAAGCTAACGGCCGCGTTCTCTCTATACCATGATCTTGACTTCCTTGCCGGAGCGTTCTGGGCAGAGAGCTCTGCCAGTTTGCATACACTTCTTCGCGATTTCGATGACCAGATACGAGGACAGTCCCTGGTAATCATCTGCAACGAAGATCAACTGAAGATGCTAAGCGCGGTGTGTGACAATGTGGTGCCAATTCGCGAACGTCAGATGATCGCAGATAATTCATCGAATCTAAGCGAGTGGGGAGACGTCCCGCCAGAGAAACTCTCCCCGCTAGATGCAGATGATCTGCGGAAACTCTACATCAACTGTGGAATCCCTGCTTGGACACCAAGCGTTCTTGAGCTCGGTCCTTTCTATGGCATTCGCGATGTAAAGGAAAATATAGTCTGCGTGGCAGGAGTTCATTATGTAACTCGATTCGGTGCTGAGATTGGCAACGTGGCTACGCTTCCCGATTTCAGAAGAAGGGGTCTTGCTTCATCATGTATCCGTGCCGTTGCTGAAGAACTACTCGATGACATTCCAATTGTCGTCCTGCATTACTTTGACGAAAACCGACCCGCACAACTTCTGTATGAGAGAATGGGCTTCTCGTACTCCGATAGCGACCCCGTCTACTTCACCAAGGTCAGGTTCGATTAGGAATTAGGCCAGAATGAACACAAGCGCGAACATGTAGATTGTACCCATAACAAGGTGCAACAACCCCAATGGAAATGCAATACGCGTGAACTCTCGGAATGTGATTGGCTTTCCCTTCTCAGCAGCCAAGCTCACTGCAATCATATTCGGTGCATCACCGAATGGGATGATGTACCCACCAACATTCGCGCCAATCAATAAGGACAGCGGGACCGCCGCGTTGCCGCCTGCAAAGCCCTCCGCAAGAGGTGAAAGAAGCGCTGCCACCGGGATGTTATCAACTATGGAGAGAACCAGACCTGGAATCCAAATCAGAGCAAGGATTGCAAGAAACGGATTATCGCCAATAGCTGCGCCAAAGCCGTCAACAAGCATAGCAGTTAGACCAGTTTGTTCCAAAGCAACAATCAAGCCAAAGAGTCCAATGAGGAAGAACACAGTATCCCACGACAGTCGTCTTAGAAGGTCCTTTGCGCGTTCGTGAGAAAAGATGAGCATCCCTGAAGCGACGAGCATAGCAATCAAGCTCGCCTCAAGGCGCACAGCTGGACCCAGCGTGAAGCCCAGAACCAAGACGCCCAGAGCGAAGATTGAGAGATAGAAATCGTGACGCGATTTTATCATCACACTTGGCTTGATTATCATAAGGAGATTGACGTCGCTGCTCTCCCCTGACACAAGTTTTTCCTTGTAGTATCTCAGCAGGTACCAGACAGTTACAACATACATAATGATTGTTAGGGGAAGCAGAGCTATGAACATGAGCCCGACATCGATGCCGGCTAATACTACAATCACCAGATTGGGCACAGAGCCAACAACGGAGGGAATCGAAGCAAAATTCGCAACTATGACCTCAGAAATTAGGATTGGTCTGAAATCAATATCAAGAGCCTGACATACCTCTATGGTAAAAGACCCCATTACGAGCATCGTCGGTAATGGATCGAAGATCAGAGAGAGCACGAAGACCAAATTCATGAATGCGAGGAATACGCGTCTTGGATCGCCCTTAGTGCCTCTCACCAGCAGGAGAGCAATGTAGCGAAACATGCCTGATGAACCGGCCACTGAAACGACAATCATCATAGCAGTCACGAAAATGATGGCATCCCATTGGATTAGTCGCAACATGTCTGGAAATTCTATTCCTTCAAAAAAGAGGACCACTCCGGCCAAGCACATGCCAAACAGCACAGTAGCGGTTTCATTGACCTTCTCTGAAATGATTACTATAAGCGTGCCAATGAAGATTATGAGGATTAGAATCGCCGCTATCATCGCTCTGCCGCGTGTAGTGCACGCCCCACTATTAAATGGACTTGGAGCTGCGGCCACCACGCGCATAGAAAGTAGCCTGATACTCAATACGCAACCTATATGTTGAGCATGCTGTGTGAGCAAGTTCAGGTTGTTCTACAATGGATTCAAGAGTTGAGCATCACGCGAAAATTTTAGTCGAATGGAGTACAGAAGTCAAGAAAGGCGACATGG
>WTCK01000210.1 GCA_013138615.1 Candidatus Thorarchaeota archaeon
CCATAGACAATGCTGCCCTTCTCATCAATGGATTTCAATGCCTCACGCATGGTAGAGAAGGTCTGCATCTTGGACTGAAAATGAAATACCTCTTTCGTCATCTCTTTGTTCCTCTTCTTGTACTGCGCCTGACACATGGCAAATGCCCTAGATAGGATCTTCTTGTCACTATCCTTTGGATACTTCTTACGAAGTTTGGGCTTTATGCTCTCTACGCACTTCTCAACCCAAGCTGGCATTGGTCAGGCGTCACCACACAATACTTAGAACATGTGTTCTAACACATAAAGCTATCCATTTTGCCACCACTACCAGTGAGTAGTTTGGTGACAAATTCACTTGTGTTCCTTGGGTGGAAGGGTCTTGGGCTTCTGGGCGGAAGTCTTGTCCTTTTGCCTGCTGCTAGACGCAGATGGGCCTGTAGTGCCGGGGGTTCCTGCAGATCTCATTGCCGCCTGCTCCTTGGCAAGTTCCATCTGTTGATCCATGGCTCTCTCGCCCTCTGGAACGTCTGTAGGATACATATCAAGCATCTCTCGGCCTTCCTCTATGGTGCCAAGGTTACTATTGATAATGGTGCTGACCCTGAGATACTTCTGCTCTGTGGTCTCTGGTGGATTGAAGATCAACCGTGGTATCTTTTTCCAATCAGACCTTCCAACTGGTTCTTTCCCATCAGTTATACCCAATTGGCGCGGAAAGATCCTCTTCCTGCATGCGTCTGACAACTGACTCTGGAACTCACCAATCTTTCTTGAGAATGCCTCAAGTTGTATCTCGCTTCCAGAGAAACCACTACCAGTGCCACCAAGCACACACTCTGGCACACCTATGCCTGTGAACATGTCATTACGGAGTGAACTGATGTAAGGTGCTAGATCCATGGCCTTCTGACCAGCTCCCAGTACCTCATGTTCTACAATGCCGGGCACAATAGGATCGTCACCTATGTTTCTCTTTCTCATGGCACTCTCGAAGTCGCGCATCATCTGGCCGCTAGCTGGCATCTCAGGGGTGCCTATCTTCCACACCACCATTGGTGATGCGTATCTCCTGATCAGCGCTGACATGTCCTGCATGGTGCCAACATAGGTTGACAGGGTTCTCTTCATGGGTTCAATGGAACTGACCCCGTAGTACGAGTTGGGCATCTCGTTCCACTTCAAGTGTATGATCTCCCAGTGATCGAATACAATGGAATCCTTACTTGCCCTCTTGACCTCGGCCTTCCAGTTTCTCTGAGTGCGCCCCTTGGTCTGACTGCGCTTTGGCAGGTTGGTGGGATCTTTCGACATTCTGCGGCTATCAGGTCGTTGCACGTAACCAATGACCTCTCCAGTCTCACTGGCATAGACATACATGGTATGTGGGTGTAGAAGCTTCAGTTCTGCTATGCCCCACCCGTCAGGTTCCTTGTCCTCGACAATCTCAATGAAACAGTCACCCCAGATCATAAGGTGTCTGACAACATCATGCAATATCTTGTGGAGTTCGATGTACTCTGCCCACTCCCTGACCTTCTGCTGGTTCTCTTTGTCATCCCCTACTATCCTGCTTCCACTCTGCAATGTATGATCTGCAGTGGTATTGATGCCACGAAAGACGATCTCTACTTTCTTGTAGATCTCGCCATAGGTCTTCTTGTTGTAATCATGCTCTGCGCCCCTCACCCGATCACTGGATCTGGGCTTGGCGACAATTGCCCTTCCCATCTCAGAGAACGATTGAGCCATCCTCATTCTCCTGCCCTGAATGCTACTCCACATCTCTATCTTGCTGGGCTGATTCACCGGGAAACTATCGTCACTGACATAAATAAATTCAGTCGTCATTCTTAACACCGCCTGCTATGGGCACGACAAATGCACCACCAAACAGATTGAAGAATTTTTCGTATATCGCTGGTGTCATTATGGCGTTCTCTCCCATCAACTGACACTCAAGACCCTCTAGTGGGTTCACCGGGGCACTTGGTGTCCGCTTGAACACTTCTTCCCCTTTAATGTCCTCTGGAAGCGCTTTACCAAAGTACCTTTGCTTGATCCTCTTGTCAATTTTGCACCAGTATCTCTCGTTGACGTACCTGCCATGATATGTCCTTCCGTTGGATGTATGGGTCTGTCTGACCACAAACCGATTGTCAGTCAAGTCCTTCAATCTGCGGTTGTAGATCTCAAGCGCCTTGGCGTACTTCTCATACTCCCTGACAATGAACTGCTTGACGCCCACGACTAAAATATGGGAAACGAGTGGAATATGCTTAGAACGAGATTGCTCAGCTTCCCTGATCGTCTGCATATGTAGGTTCCACTCGTTAGATTTGATACTAACTACCAGAACGCATCTGCTGGAATGAGTCTTCCCATTGCGGTGATGGTCAGAGCAATTGCGGCAGTGCCAACATAGTTGTCACCCGCAGCGGCATTCCTACCATCAATGGCAATGGAATCTCCTGTTGGTTCCATGATGAAAGACCCAAGACTCTTGTTGAGCCAGAACGCCTGTGTGGTAGTAGCAGGGTTCGGATCAAGATAGTCCATG
>WTCK01000257.1 GCA_013138615.1 Candidatus Thorarchaeota archaeon
AGGGCACTACGCAGCGCTCGAACCTTGAAACATTTGTGTTTCTTGAGAAGTCGCCTCGCCTCTGATATGGTGCTATCTGTGAGACCGGCCTTTCCTATTTGAAGCATAACCGGGTCTTGCCAGGCGATACTGATTCTTGTGGAATCGAGATGAGGCTTACTGGGCATAATGATTCGTTGAGCCTTGAGTCGTTCTCTTCTTTAAGGTTCTGACATGGCATCATTGTTTCTTGTTGTAGAAGCGTCTTATTGCACCGCAGTTCAAGCAGGTGATGGTCACATGTCTTGATCTATTGTTTCGCAGCCTTACTCTGCAGTTCTGACCAGGCACAAACACAATCCCACATTTCTTACAGAGCTGTCTTCCTATGTGGCGTGGTATCTTGATTCTGGCTTTCTGTGCTATCTTCCTGGCGCTGGCCATTCTCTGCCGGGCAAGAGGTGGTTTCTGTGAGGCAACATCGCTCGCCTGTTCCCACAGGATATCGATTCTCTCTTGAGCGAGCTTTCTTGCCTCAGCCCTTGGTGCTCTTCTTCTCCTCACGGACAGACAACTCGTTTATCGAGTGATAGTCACATCGCTTAAATCGTTCGCAACCATCCGTTGAGAGAGGTCTGAACATGCTTCACGTGATACTTCTCGAGTGCGCAATCGAGTTAGTTCCTAGGGAACTCACTAGCTTGAAAGAGATACAGGCGAACGCTAGACGCCGACGCAAGAAACCCGGTCAGTTGATGCTCGATCAGACGCATCACGGGCGAGCAATGACACGCCTTGATGGCAAAGAACAGCGTGGTCGTCCCGATATCACTTTTCTCAGTCTCCTGTCAATACTTGAAACACCTCTATGCAAAGCGGGACTCCTTACTGTTCATCTTCATCTCCTAGATGGCCGAGTGATAGAGATCAACCCTGATGTCCGGCTTCCTAGAAACTATGATCGGTTCATTGGATTGTTCGAGCAGCTCTTGATGAATGGCAGGATTCCTCCAGAGGGCGAGCCACTGGCGAAGATAATCGATACGAGTCTTCCCGATTTAATCAGGGATCTAGCTGCTGGCTCTAGTGAGTCATTGGTTCTCTTGGCAATAGAGGGTGGCACAAAGACCTCAGCTGAATCGCTGAGAAACATATTGCCACAGGATTCCTCTGTGCATGTTATACTGGGTGTGGGGGCTTTTCCGCACGGCGATATGCCCGACTCTGTAAGGGATCTGTTTAGTACGCACCTAGAGCTCGATAAGGAAGTCATGATGGCTTGGCATGTCTGTGCTGAGGTGCTATGGGCGTACTCATCAAGAGTAGGTATCATTGGCAGATGGTAGTCCAAATCTCATTGGCTAGCATTCTCTGGTCCTCGTCTTTTTCACTGGGATACATATCGGGCATAACTGTACCAAGTAATTCCTTGTCGAAATAGCTCTGGATGGGTCCGCATGGCTTCACTTCATGTGCTGGTTCCTTTCTGAAGATGTGGATATTTTCTTAGGTTGCATGTTGAATTGAGATCTCAATCAAATGCATTCTAGGTCATGTTGGCAGGGTTTGTTTGCCGATTACAAATAGGGCATTTCGCTTGAACTGAACTCCCCCTTCATCAACAACATGCGCTTGAATGGATGAGAATGCATCATCCTTCAGAGAATCAGTTATCACATCATCGTCCTTCCCCTCTAGAACCCAATCATAGCTTCTCATTTCTTTCCACCATGCCTCAATGGATTCGTAAGTATAGGTTACAGATTCAGATGTAACTACGATATCCTTGAAACCAGAAGCAGACATAATCTCTCTCCAGCCCTTTTCATCTTCGATGCTGTAATTTGTTTTGCATAGAATGGAGTGCCGTCCCAGGAACTGATACATCCAGTCCAAATCTTCCTGAAGAAGCCACGTGCTAATGCCAATCAACCCTCCAGGCTTCAAGACTCTACTAATTTCAGCCATCAGCTTATCTTCCTTCTTGTATTTGTGGGCTTGAAAATCGAAGTAGTCATCCCATCCTATGAAACCTGCAGTAACATAATCAAAGGAGTGATAATCGAAGCCGGTATTGCTAGCATCCATGAGCAGTACCTTGGCATTTTCAATATTGCACCTCTCAATCTGAGCGGTCGTGACCTTGACCCAATGATCACAGAGCTCCACGCCAGTCACAAAACCTGAGTTTCCCGCTCTCTTCGCTGCAGGGTAGAGCACGGCACCGCCACCAGTCCCAATATCAAGAACATTTGCTCCTTCTTTGATATCCAGCAGGTCTACAAGCATATCCCCAAAAATATCCCAAAACCCACCCCATGTCTTGGGTTTTAGACCACTATCTAAAGTTGAGTCCTCCATAATTGCCAACTACATGAGAAAAACGTGCCTCGTTTGATATTTCTTGTGGGATTAGCGCAATTGCATTCCTGATTTTCTTGGATGAATACGGCGTCAATGTGAGGGATATTGATAATGGCAATCTACTCTGAATCTTCGAGTGACTGACATTGTGTTCATTCACTGAAACATTTGAGAAAATGCCTGCGTTCAGACATCTCATGCGTTGAACCTGTGCTTTAATACTGGTTTACCTAGGTGATTTGGAAATATGGCACTCACGAACAAACCCCGAGTTATTATTGTAGTTACCATTCTAGTGATAGGAATTATTGGGGGGACGCTAATTGCAGCATCCCTTGTGCCAACCAATACGGAAAATGACACCCTCAAAATCACGCTGCTTGCTAATGCAGGAATCATGATTGAATCTGATGGGCTACGCATCTACGTTGATCCAGTAGACCTACCGTCCAATTATTCTGACCTGCCGGCAGACATCATTCTTGTAACTCACCCACATGGCGATCATTATCAGACAGATGTCATTGATATGCTTCAGAAAGATGATACAGTGAACATCTTCCCTTCAAACATGTCTGATGCTGTCACACTCTACGATGCCATAGGCGTTGAGCCTTTGGACCAAGTGCAAGTTGGTACAGTCAATATCACTGCATTCTACATGTACACATGGGCCCCAGCGCCCTTTGAAGCAAGTCATCCTCCCGAGAATAATTGGACCAGTTACATCATTGATATCAATGGATTCGTAGTCTTTCATGCTGGTGACTCAAAGAATCTCCCCGAGTATCAGCAGATTGCTGGTCAAATCGATGTTGTGTGTCTTCCGTTGGGTCCTGGTTGTCAGACGATGGCCGGGTATGAGGTTGTCGAGGCAATCCAAGACTTAGATGCAGATTACTTCATTCCTATTCACTTCACTGAAGGCAATGAGCAGCTCTTCATGCTTGAATACGGAGATGACATTGCAGACA
>WTCK01000031.1 GCA_013138615.1 Candidatus Thorarchaeota archaeon
AGTCCTGGCTCTTACGGTCTGGAATACGCAGAAAGGCTGGCTCAAGTACGGCGGACTTACGAATGTCGTAGTGATTCTGATTTGCGTTGTCATTGCTACTGCCGACACCATTGTGTGGTCGCTGACGGGATACGGGCTGTTTCCATCCATCTTCGATGCACCGATGCTATCAATCCTGGCGATTATCATAATGTTCTGCATCTACAGTCTTTGGATGATTAAAAAGACGCCCACAGACTAGTACGGACTCAAGGTGAAACTATTGACGCCTGAGGATCGGTCGCTCAACGACCTCATGGTGGATATTAGGCAGTTCATTGAAGATCGTGATTGGAGTGTGTTTCATAGACCCACTGCTCTTGCAATCTCCGCAGCCATTGAAACGGGCGAACTCCTTGAGCTATTCCAGTGGCGAAGTGATGCAGAAGTTGAAAAGTCACTTCAATCGGATAAGTACCGGCAAGCACTCTCGGATGAGATAGCGGATGTTCTCATCTATCTTCTACGACTAGCTGACGTGGCAGGCATTAATCCCACGGAGGCTGTTCTCAATAAGATGGAGGGAAACCGCGCCAAGTATCCTGCAAAGGAATGGCGGGGCCGAGCTCCTAACAAAATCAGGTGACCCTACTAAGTCGACCATATATGCTCGGGCGTCGGTCTTCCATCACATCATTTCTCTTTGTGATTTTCTTATCCCTAGCAACTGATAGATCCAAATCTGCCCAAGCGACTCTGAGTTTCTCTTCTTGTAGTCGAAGAAGCACCTCTCCTTTTGGGCTGGTGATTTGAGACATGCCCGAGAAGATTACTCCTCTCTCGGTTCCAACTCTGTTCGCAGTAGCGGTAAATACTCGATTCTCGATTGACCTGGTGATCATGGCATTCTGACAATACGGAAGAACCAGATTTGCTGGGTGTAGGATGATGTCTGCTCCCTTCAGAGCAAGTATTCTAGCAATTTCCGGAAACGCCCAGTCGAAGCAGACCATGACACCAATCTTGTGCCCCTTGAAATCTACCACGGGTGGCTCTTCATTGCCTGGTAGGAACCATTCATTCTCTCGGTCAAAGAGGTGTATCTTGCGATAAGTCGTCAAATGCTGTCCATCCGCGAACACAGCGGCTGAATTGTATAAGTTTCCCTCTTTCATTTCGCAGATGCCAGCGACAACGGCTCTTCCTTCATGCGACCACTCTAGGAGGCTTGCTGAGATTAAACCATCGGGAATCGTTTCTGACCGTGCTAGCGCTTCCTCCTTTGACTTGAACATGTACCCGGAATTCGCGAGTTCCGGCAAAACTAGGAGGTCAACTCCTTCTTCGCCTGCTGTCTTGAGTATCTTCTTGACATTCAATAGGTTGGCATCTACATCATCAACCTTGGGTTCCATCTGTGCTACGGCAACTCTGAGCAAGACTGATTCACCTCTGATGGAATTTGCATTTCAACGCTATCTTTCCTTCGGTCGCTCCATGCGTGGGGAGTTTTAATAGGCTCAGGAGCGGCTACAGTATTTGTGGTGATTCCGCTGCAAGATGAAGACGCCCTGTGGAATGAGAACGAAGATTGGGAAGTCGAAGAGTGGGGCGATGAATGGGACGACTTCAATAATGAGGATGACTGGTGAACTTCCTCATCCTGAGAAACTACAATTATCTCCTTGTTACTGTGAGAATTCTCAGATTGGTCCTACATCTGAGATTCATCAATATAGAAACAGAATCAGCTTCATCGTTCTCTTCTGATATTCCTTGTACTCCTCTCCGAATTCCTCCAAGGATTCAAATGGCCCGATTCTGATGCAAAGATTCCATCTTAGGAAGTCCGTTTCGTCTTTCATAGAATGCCCTTTACGGTACATCTTTATTGTTGCACCTGAAAAATCGAATAATCTCAAGGTGGGAAACCGTGTCTGATCATGAAGAAAGCATGGAAACACCAGATGCCACTCCGGTCCAGAGTCAAGATGATGATGTTTCTGGGTTGTCTTGGTGGCAATCCGTTCGACGTGTGCTAAGCAATCGCAACTGGGCCATCTACTTGGGAACGGTATGGATCTATAGCAGCATGGGGGTGCTGAACCAATACTTCACGCTTTACTTCCGTGATATTGGCATTTCGTATGTAATGGTTGGGGTTCTCATCTCACTGATGTTTGTCGTTAATATGATTGGAACAGTTTTCTCAGGCTATATTGCAGACAATTATGACCGGCGAAAGCTATCTGGTATCACAATGGTAGTCAATAGCATTGCATTTCTAATGCTAGCTGTTGCTACTGATATGCTGGCTATCACCATCTCCATGGTAATTTTCGGCTTATCATCATTTACTGGTACCGCAGGTCAGGCGTACTCTATGGAACAAGTCGACAGGAGACTTGGAGGCGTCGCCAATAGTCTGTTCACGCTTGGAACAACATGGGGACTCGTTCCTCTGTTCCTAGTCACAATCCTGCTTGGTATGGGAACTGGATTCATCGCGGTCATGCAGTTACTTCTATTCATCGCAGGAATGCTCTACATGATAGCAGCGGTGGTGAGATTTACCGTATTGAAATCTCTACCAAAACCAGTCAGAGCAGAGCGCAAAGGTAGCATTTTGAGAGACTTTCTTAGAGAGAACGTTCGTAGCTTCAAGCTATTATTCAGAGTGTTCCCGGTTTTTGTCGCAGTGATCAGCATTGATGCCTTCAGTGATGCCTTCTACCGATTTGCGAGCCTGTACTATGTTAATGAAACTTTGGCCTTTACGATTGAGGAGATTAACCTCATGATTCTAGTCACTCTCATTTTCTCAGTCCCGTTGACACTCTGGCTAGGACGGGTGTTTGACAAAAGAGGTGGCCGAGGTCTCACTATAGCTGTGTATGCTGTGATGCCCATCGCTGTTGGACTTCTCATACTAGCAGAGCAGGTCCCTTACATTGCTCCAGCAAACTGGTTAGCTGGGCTTGATGCGGTATATCCTGGTCTTAGTATCCTATTTTCTCTTGCGTTCATCGCAACCGCATTGAAGTCGATTAATGACACTCTTTGGTTCTCGATACTTGGAACCTATATCCTGAAATCACTGCCTCGTCAAGACCTTGGTAAGACATTGAGCTTGACGATGGTGGTTGTCTTCCTCTTCGTGTCAATCGGGCCAATTCCTGCAGGAATTATCTATGATGCTTGGCAGGGTCTACCTCTGCTTTACGCCGTCGTGATCCTGAATATCATTATTCTTGCGGTGCTGATAACAAAGAGTATCGAGCCCAGAGTCGATGTCGCGGAGCTAGAGGCGGAAGCACAAGCTCAGTAGACAATCCCGACTATGTTTGGCTTCATTAGAATGATATCTAATAGGAAAAAGACATCACGGAAAGGTGTACATACTCCAATGGTTTTGGGAGGAGTGTGCAACGTAAACAATCTAACCTCTTCACCGTCTGAACTAAAAGAGACCACCTTTCATTGCCGTTTGACACGTACATCCAGCTTTTTCGGGAATCTTCCCAATCATTGCGAAGGTCAGTTTTCTGACTCGTTCAATGTTCTTTGCCATAGTTTGCATGACCTTCTCGTGAGTGACATGCTCATCTCCATGCACATCGTAATCCGTGGGCATTGAAATATTCACAAAGCAGATACCAGCTTCTCGCGCGAGAGCAGCCTCAGGATAGGCCGTCATTCCTATCACTTCCCACCCTTGGCCGTGGAAGAACATTGACTCAGCTGATGTTGAGAATCGTGGACCATTGATGCATACATACGTTCCTTTCTCATGCACTTTGTATCCAAGCTTACCTGCAGTATCAACTGCAACCTTCCTGAGTTCAGGGCAGAAGGGTTCGCCAAATGGAAGATGCACAATTGGACCTCCTTCAAAGAATGTGTCCTTCCTTTGTCCGAACGTTCTGTCGAATATCTGGTCTGCAATAACGAATTCGCCTAGCTTAACCCTGTCTGGCTGAAGGCTCCCGCAAGCTGCTGGACTGATAATCCTCTTGACACCAAGTGATTTCATTCCCCAGATATTAGCACGATAATTTATGGCGTGAGGGGGAATCGTATGCCCTCTCTGATGTCGTGCTAGAAAGACGAATGCTCGATCCTTTACTTTGCCAATAATGAAATTGTCTGATGCAGCGCCAAAGGGAGTGAACACCTTCACTTCAATGGGATTTTCAATTGCCTTTGAGTCGTAGTTTCCACTTCCTCCGAATAGCCCAATCTCAGCCGGTAAGAGTGCTTCCAGTTCCTCTTTCTGAGACATGTCCAGAGGAGCATACGCCAATGTTGCCTCGAATGCCATTCTTGTTCATCTCCTTCGTTTACTTGATGAACCGCCACACCTTGTCCAGCGGGTATTCAATCTTGCCGAGGAATCCCAAGTGCGACTTAATCTTCGAGAGCTGTTCATCAGACAAGACGATATTATTGTACTCTCGGAGATACTTCTTGAGTTCCTGAGTGCCAACCTCAGTCGTTCCTTCTCCCTCAAAGATCTTGGTGATAAGTGATGTCAAGTCCTCGTAGAAGTTCCAAGGCCATATTTCCCATGCCCACGAGATTTCCAAGCCGTAGTAATCGGG
>WTCK01000092.1 GCA_013138615.1 Candidatus Thorarchaeota archaeon
TCCGACTCGGAAGCATCTGGTACGATTACATCCAGAACCGCTAGAGAGGCCGCTGCACTGCCTTGGGCAACGGAATCAGGAATGTCTTTCGGGCTTTCGCAAGCGCCGCACATGTGCACACCGGGCACACCGGTTTCGGAACTTACTACGCCAGGTTTCCTTGACTTGATGAAGCCGTATTTGTCGACTTCTATTCCAAGCTGGGCAAATAACTCAGAGTTTTTGGATGGCACCATCGCGGGACACAGGACAACTAGGTCGTATTTGTCTTGCAGAACCTCATGTCCCTTGGCATCACTGTGCTTGACTAAGAGATCACCAGTGCCAGGGTTCTCGATTATCTCACTCGGTAGACCCTTCACGAAGTTGATCTCGTACTCAGTTTCTGCTCTTGTGAGAAACTCTTCGAACCCCTTACCGAAGGCGCGAAGGTCGTTGTAAAGAATGTCAATGTGAACCTCAGGAGTGTGCTCCTTGGTTATGATTGCCTCTTTGGTGGCGTATGTACAGCATATCCTAGAGCAATAGGCACAATGGTTCACATCACGAGACCCCACACACTGGATGAACGCAATCCTGTGTGGTTCGCGTCCGTCTGAAGGGCGCATAACGATTCCCCCGGTGGGTCCGCTTGCTGAAACCATTCGCTCGTACTCAAGCGCAGAAACAACGTTAGGAAAGCGACCATAGCCATACTCGGGTACCACTGCAGGATCGAGTAGCTCAAAGCCAGTAGCTACAATGATTGAACCGGCATTGATCTCGATTGTTTCGTCACGTATGTCGAAGATGATAGCTTCAGCCTTGCAAGTCTTGACACAGGTCATGCACTCGATGCAGTTCTCCATGTCTATTGTCGCAACATTCGGAACCGCCTGCGGGAATGGAATGTAAGCTGCCTTCCGCATCTTGAGGCCTTCGTCATACTCATTCAGGACCTCAATCGGACAGACCCTTTGACAATCGCCACATCCTGTGCACTTCTCAATATCCACGCGACGTGTGTGCTTGAGCACCTTAACGTTGAAGTCACCCTGCTTGCCAGAAACCTCCGCTACCTCAGAGTAGGCAAGAATCTCGATGTTGGGATTGCGCGCACAGTCCACCATCCAGGGGCCCTGAATGCACATGCTGCAGTCCAAAGTTGGGAAAGTCTTGTCCAATTGGGACATGTGTCCTCCGATGGATGGTTTTCGCTCCACCAAATACACCTTGACACCCATGTCGGCAAGGTCCAGTGCGGCCCGCATGCCTGCGATTCCTGCACCGATGATAACAACTGGTTTTGCTGCAGCCTTTGCCATTTCAGCGTTTACTCCGCGGGTTGATGAGCCGTTCCTCAGTAAAGCCAGTAAAAACGTTTATTGTCGGGCCATGTGTTGCTTGTAATCGGATTACATTCGATTGGCGCCAATTTACGATATTGAAGAATCAGGACCAGTGGGACTTAATATTACGTGGATAACATATCAGAGCTATGAAAGCCACCCGGCTGTACACCCGAGTCTATTTGTCGAGAATCCGGGAACGCTGTCCGGTGTGTGCGGAAGCGCCAGGTTGTCTTGAACTGACTGAGAAGGATATTCAAGCCCTCATGCAGGCAGTTCAGGAGAAACCACGTTCAGTGCATGGCGCTTGATTGAACCAATCCATTATTTTGGTTTCTAGACCTTAATCCCGAGCCGCTCCCAGTTAGGCTGGCTTTTCCTCTGCATGTACTGTAAGTGCGTGCCAAGCCCAAACTCATCGGGCTTATGTCCAAACGCTAGAGCAAGCAATTCAGTTACATGCAACACATCAAAAATATACTTTTCACCGAAGTATTTCTCAATCTCAACCTGTCCCAGATCTAACTGAAGCAAACAGAATGGACAGGGGGTCACAATGATGTCGGCCCCTCCTGCGTCCGCAAGGCTATCGAACTTCTGCTTGGTAAATTCCAGCGATACTTTGACATCAGCAGTCCTAACTGCCCCGCCAGCACCACAGCATATTAGCTCGTCCTTGTAAGGCACGTATTCGGCGCCGGACGCTTCGCAAAGCTCTCTGAAAATGTGGGGTCTCTCAGACTCATCCTTCTGCTTGATGAGCTTTGGTCTCATCCAGTGACATCCCGGGTGCAATGCCATCCGCACGCCCTTCAACGGATTAGTGATACGTTTTCGAATCTTCGGAAGGCCTGCGGTGTCATATAGTGCGTCAACGTAGTGAGTTACCTCAATGTTGCCTTTGAACACGCGTCCAATCTCGGCAAGGTTCTCATTGACTGCTATTCTCAGTTCTTCGTCATGCTTCAGCTCGTAGTTTGAATCCCATAGACTTGCGAAACAGCCGTTGCATCCAGTAGTGATTGGATGACCACCTTGTTCGGCTATCGTGAGGTTTCGTGCCGCAATACTAGCCCAGGTGACTCTGTCAAATGAACCGAAGACTCCTGGAGCAGGGCAACACGGAGCCCCCACCATGTCGAGGTGGTCCATGTCAAGATCCTCTAAGACTAGGTTGGTAGCCTTCTCAA
>WTCK01000064.1 GCA_013138615.1 Candidatus Thorarchaeota archaeon
CTTGCTAAAAACCCTCAAGGGCGAGGCCATAGCTATTGCGAGGAGCTCTGGAACAAGTGATTGGCTAGTTAAGACGCGCAGCGGAATTGTGGCTGTGATAGATCGCGTCTTCATGGAGAGAGGCCGATATCCGTCCATGTGGAAGAAGAGAACACCAAAAGGGACTGCATAGTCATTCTCACGGGAAAAGGCTATGGAGCGAACGTCTTTATGCGCAGAAGTAGAAGATGTGAACGGCCCTGGAGCGAAAGCGCGACTGACGGTACTCATCCTTCGGGGTGAGAGCTGAGGAAGCTCCCAACTACATGTCGATGCCGGTCCTGTGCGAGCAGGGAGGCGAGGGCCTCGCTCTGGGAACAGAAACGACACGTCCAAGCAGGATGTGACGATGATGCGGAGCCGAAATCAATCCGCTGAGGATCTGCTTGGGACCGTTGAAACGACCCATCACCGGGTAGCAACTCCAAGAATACGCTGCTGAAGTGTCGACCGGAGGCGTAGGGTAGGAGGCTTAGTTCGATGTCGCAAGGCCTCTTTTGGGTGACCGATAGAGGCGGAACAAAATTGGGGCTACTCTTTGCACCAGGGCCGCTCTACCTAGTTCTTGTATGGGCGTCCATTATCTCCTTCTGGACCTCCACAACCTCGGCACTGGTGCCGCAGTTCATGTAAGCTTCAAGCCATTCTCTATTCAATGTCAAGAACGAAGGCCCCCACTTGAATATCGACATGATGTCCTCTGCAATGTCTTTCATCCCTAGAATGTATAATGCAGCAGCCACAGCTTCAGCTGTTGAGAGCTTGATTGGTTTGTATGTGTTAATCGGATTGGCAGCCAGAAGATATGGAAGAGACCTCTGCCCGTCCCGACGAGCCCTGTTGAACACAGCCTCGGCCTGCTTCCAGGAGCAATCAAGTGCCACGAGCCCGGATCTCATTACGGGTATCCTGTCTGCAGGGGATAGAGCTATCTCAGAGATTGGGTTGAGTACAATGGAGTCACGCGGAATTTGCCGCATGTTTTTGATTATCTTGGCCTTACTCATCCTGTTGAGGCGGATTCCAGTGCATTTCTTGGGATCACACTGATTCGCATGGTACACGAGAATCTTCGGACCGTTGTTAGTCTGCTGCTCCACAAGTAAATCTCATGGTACACAACAGATTTCTATGTTGCCATGGCTCACTAGGTTAGGTTCTGAAGGATGTTGTTCAAGCCCGGAGAGTCATGTGAGATATGTGACTCACGAGAAGGTGTGCTTGAACAATGTTCCATATGTGGAGCCTATTCCTGTAAGAACTGCAGAGCTGATGAAGAGAAGATATGTCTGAACTGTCAGGAAGCAATGTGTTCCATTTGCGCAAAGTATCTTGCCTCTAGGGCGTGCGACAGATGTGGCCGACTGGTCTGCGAGGACCACGGAGTGAAAGAGAACGAAGCCACCGTTTGTGATTTATGCCGGGCGAATGAAACATGACACTGACTGCAGTTCACCTAGGAATGGACGATATCGACAGCCCGAGAGGCGGCTGTACGACGCACTTTGCCAGCCTCTTAGTTGAGGATTTGACCCAGTTGGGAGCCAGATGGCTGGATTATCCGAATCTCATTAGATTGAACCCAAACATCCCATACAGGACACGCGGTAACGGTGCGGTTACTCTTAGATTCGAGATTAAAGATTCAGCCGTAGACAAGGTCTTACCAAGATCGAATCTGCTACTCAAAGAGTACCTGAAAGAGGATTACCCAAACACCAACCCCGGAATGGTCATCACGACAGGAGATGTTCCGGTTGATTTGCTCGGTTTCGCCAAGCTTGCTCTCTGGAGGACTGTGCCCGTTGCACTAGCCAGAAGATTGGTAGCCAGATTAGCCCTGCCCCATATTGTAGTCGGAAATGGGAGGGGTCTCATAGGTGCACTGTCAGCCATAGGAAACCAGTTACGCCAAGACCACACCTACGAGTACATCGCGTACCGATCAATCGAACTGACCTCTAGAGCACGAGGGGTTGATGTGGACTCTGTGTTCAGAATGAACCAGAAATTTGGAAACCGCCTGTTTTCCAATGTCGATGTTTCAACGCGGAAGATTCTGATTGAGCCTCATGGCCCGGACCCAGTTATCTATGGAATCCGAGGGGAAACCCCGCTGGACGTGATAAAGGCTGCAGATTCAATCCAGAGTAGTCAAGACAAGGAACGTTGGATGGTGTTCAGGACAAACCAGGGCACAGGCGAACATCTCCGTCACAGAGTGCGCCTTTCGGATATTAGGCCGTATATGGCCGCTGTGGTGGAGGGGGAAGTTACAACAAAATCAAAGATAATCGAGGGCGGCCATGTCATCTTCAGGATAACAGATGGTTCCGCTATTGCAGAGTGTGCAGTGTACGAGCCAACAGGTGATTTCCGAGAGATAGCAACAATGCTCACTGAAGGAGACAAGGTAAGTCTGGATGTAGGAGTTCGGCCTGCGTCAAGGATGCATGGCCTGACATTGAATGTCGAGGGGCTTGAAATCCTCCAACTGACAGACAAACCCATTCTTGCCAATCCGATATGCCCCCATTGTTTGAAAAGAATGAAGAGTGCTGGTAAAGAAAAGGGCTTCAAATGCATCAGGTGCGGCTTCAAAGACCCGCAAGCAAAGAAGATAGAGATTCCAGTCGAGAGACAATTGAAAGTCGGCAGGTATCTGCCTCCTCCAAGGGCACAGAGACACCTAACTCGACCTAAGGATAGGATGAATCGAATGAACAATGGGATACCGAATAATCTTGTCGGCAAATGGTATGAGCCCTAGAATACTGCAGCATTGAAGAGTATTGGAACAGCTGATGAACAAACTGTGCTAGACTCTGCGTCCACGACGGCCGCCAGGTTTCCTTGTTCCGTCATGTGGAATGGGTGTGACCTCATCTATGATGCCTATCCTCAGACCGGCACGACTTAGAGCTCGAATAGCTGCCTGAGCACCGGGCCCGGGTGTTTTTGGTCCATGACCCCCAGGAGCTCGAACACGTATGTGAATGCCGTAGACACCCTTGTCTTTAGCCTCGCGTGCGGCTTGAAAGGCTGCCTGCATTGCTGCGTGAGGTGAAGATTCATTTCTGTCTGCTTTCACCATCATGCCACCAGAAGTCCGTGCGATTGTTTCTGCTCCGGTTATATCTGTGAGATGGACAATGGTATCGTTGTATGATGCAAAAATATGCGCGATAGCCCACTTGTCGCGATCCTCGTTCCTACTCATCTTCGTTTGCCTCCTCCTTGCCTGCGTCTACCATCCCGACGTCCGCGGAAGCGGTTGTCAGACTCGTCCACTTCTTCAGGTGGCTGTGACGCTCTAATTGCAGCGTCTGAAGCAGCAATCCTAGCAGGATGTGATTCGCTGTTCAGTGCAGATTTCGGTGTGAACATCAAGCGCTCTTCTTCATTCACTGTCATTATCCTACGTGGAGTAGTTACTCTTGCTCCATCCAGTGCAACGTGTCCATGTGTCACAAGTTGACGAGCATGATGCACGGAGCATGCAAGACCCTTTTTGAAAATAATCGTCTGAAGTCGACGGTCCAGTATATTTTCTAAGGTTAAGTCAAGAACATGATCCAGTGATGGTTCAGTCATGAGAACTCCGGTCCTGACCAGCTTGTCAACGAGTTCCTTTTCTTGCAGCGCACGCTCATCAATTGACAGAGCAAGCAGGTTACGCGCTTGGCGTCTGTAGCGAGATAGATCAGTCTTGTGCTTCCAGAGCTCTCTCTTGTTACGAAGCCCGTAGGAACCCATCAGCTGGAGCTCTTGCTCAAACCTATCACTGTCAAAAGGACGCTTCGGAGTTACGTACTTCTTCTTCTGCCGACGTGGATCACCCATCATTCATTACCTCGGCTTGTAACTTTCGCTCTTGATACACCGACGGCCATTCCTTTTCGTCCGGTAGTCCTAGTGTGTTGTCCTCGAACCTTCAGACCAAGAGAATGCCTAAGACCACGCCACGACTTGATTCGCCTCAAGCGCTCAATATCACTTCGGTGTGCGAAATCAAGGTCGGAGCCGGTAAAATGAAGCATCCTGCCGGTCATTCTGTCCCTTGGTCGATTAATGTACCAATGAGGCAAACCAGCCTTCACTGGGTCTGAGATTATCGTTTCAATCTTGGAAATGTCTGCATCATTGATATGACCTAGTCTAGTAGAGGGGTCCATACCTAGTTTGGTGATGATGGCTTTCGATAAGCGAAGTCCGACTCCACTGACTTTGGTGAGCCCCTGCAGGAGGTTCTCCTGGCCGTCTATGTCTTTGCCAGACACTCGTACAATGTGTCGATATTCTTCAGACATGGTATCTAACCTCATTCACACTGGGGTGAGGCTTGTTCGCCTCTTGAAGACGCCTTATAATAGTTGGCATCAAGACTTGGCATCACGGGGCATTTTTTGGGCTGGAAACGACTGCGCGCGTGAACATCAAGCTCTCATGAGGCTGCAAAATGAGGGGGCCTTTTAGGGGATTGTCAGGACACAGATGCAGGGTCATTGCGGTTGTGAGTGCAAGACATGAGCAAGTCTACAGAGATGGAACCGAGAGCTACGCCATCAGTACTAGGCTTAGTTTCTGATGTTCTCAAAAACCGCCTTGAAGCGTTTCTGAATGACTCTAGGAAGCGCAAGAATACTGTCATGCTTTCGAGCAACGGTTTGGCGAATCGTATCATAATCGAACGCTGGGGGATCAGACCTTCACAACGAAAGCAGTATTCCACCCTCTTCTCGGATGTAAGGCGGCATTGCCGCAAGTATTTTAGACATTTAGCGGCCGGTCGTAGATTCTGCTGGAAGAGTAGCTCGGGTAGTTACACGATGGGCGTCTTCAAGTTTGATGAGGTACGTGGAAATCTGATACTTCGATTTGTGATGCCACAGAAGGGCGAAGAATGGATAGTTCCAACCACGCAAGAGCCATAGGATGGGACTCGGGGTTGACTATCACGCACCGAAATTGATGGCTTCCTTCACAAAGCCATGATAAGAGAAAAGATGAAAAGCAGAAGACCTCAGGAACTTGAACAAGCCCGGATAGCCAAGCGGCTACGGCGGCAGCCTGGAATCGACGGCCTCATGAATGCCTGTCGAACAGGCAGCTGCTCTCCTTTGGGAGGCATGAGTTCGAAGTACAGCGCCTTGCGTGCGTACGAACAAATCTCATTCCGGGCGCCATCATTTCTTCTTCAAGGAGTAACAGAATTTGTGCTGCGGGTTCCCTTGTCATCCGAGAAAGTCACCTCGCCGATATAGTTGGTAAGTATCATCTCCTTGACAATATTGCGATCGCGGGTGTGTCCCAATATCCACATTAGCTTCACTAAAGCAGCCTCAGAGGTCATGTCATGCGCACTCAATGCCCCCACATCCAACGCAGCTTTTCCTACCTCATAGAGGGACAGGTCCGTCTGTCCGAAAGCACATTGCGTACTCATCAATACTGAGCAGCCTGCAGAAATCGCCTGTTTGATCGGCCCTGTAAGGGCGTTCTCTTGGGTTGGGATGTTGCCATAGCCATAACCTTCGATGACAATCCCATGATACGCCATGTCAACTATTCGCGAGATGACACTAGGAGGAATCCCTGGGAAGACCTTCAAGAGAAACACCCGATCATCAAGTCGAGTGTCGAAGCGAGGTATGAGATCGTGTCGTTTTGTTCTGCCCTCATAGAGTACTATGTCGCGAGCCAGCGTTCCCAAGGGGGTAGGATCGACCGAGTCGAAGGCGTCATGAGCTCTATCTCTAAGCTTCTTTACCCGAGTCGCCCGATGAATCTCTCCATTGAAGACTATGCACGTTTCGCCCAAATCAGCCCAAGCTGCAACTCTTAGCGCATCCCTAAGGTTTCTAGGCCCATCACTCCACGGCATTGAAGCGGGTATTTGCGATCCAGTGAAGACGATTGGTTTTCCGAAGTCCTGAATCATGAAACTCACGGCTGAAGCCGTATACACCATCGTGTCCGTCCCATGTAGAACCACGAAACCGGCCAAGTTGGGTATCTCTTCGTACGCCGTCTTGATGCAACTTGCAACCTCCTGCCAATGATGAGGTTGTGCATTTGCTGAGTCAAGCTGGAACAGTTCCCTTTTGATGACCTCTATCTTGCCCATGCCTTCTGGTAGGTATGACAACAGTGTATCCACGGACAAACTAGGCCGATAGGCTTGAACTTCAGAGTCATAGATACTGGCAATTGTACCGCCCGTTGGAATAATGCAGACTCTGACTGGTTCGTCTTGGGACATAGTTTAACTCCCAATTATCTGACCTAGGACTCCATCTTATCCGTGTTGTGGCCAAGTTACTAGCGTCCTTTTGTCAGAAAGCAAAGTAAAAAGCCACCGAGCACACGGAAATCCTAATGCACGACCTCGTAATCGTCGGCGGTGGACCTGCCGGAGCATCATGCGCAAGAAGAGCTGCTCTCCACGGGCTTGATGTTGTGCTACTTGAAAAGAGTGTCCATCCGCGTGACAAACTTTGCGGCGGCGGATTGGCTCCTCATGTCAAGGATCTAGTGGATTTCGATATCAGTGAAGTAATTGAACATGATATCTACGCAGTACGTCTAATCTCACCCTCAGGAAGGCGGCTGTATCTCAAACGAGAAACTCAAGCAGGATACACTGTGAAGAGACACAAGTTCGACCACCACCTATTGAAGAAAGCAGAAGAAGCAGGCGCTCGGGTTGAACAAGACACAGAGGTTGTCGCCATTGAACAGCTGAAGTCCGGAATCAGAGTACTCACGAAAGGCGACTCATACAGGGCGCCCCTGCTGGTCGCGGCTGACGGAGTCAATGGTGTCGTAGCTCGGAGCCTTGGAATCCGGAAGAGATGGCCTTCTGATCAGGTCGGCCTATGCATTGCAGCGGATGTGCCCGTGGATCCCGGCGAAATTGAGAGAATCATGTCAGTTTCTGAAGAAGAGAACCGCATGCCTATCGAGATCCACTTTGGGCAAGTGAAGTGGGGTTATGCTTGGTGCTTCCCAAAACGAGATGAGTTGAGTGTCGGAGTGGGGTGTAGAATGGACAGGATGTCCAACCTCAAAGAGAGTTGGCGTGATTTTGTATCAATGCTGGAACGAACAAGGGGAATCCAAATCAACCTCGACTCTACGAGATCCTTCAGAGTTCCTCTTGGCGGATGCGAGAAAAGGGTAATTGGACGTCGAACAATGCTAATCGGAGACGCAGCTGGGCTTGTTTCCCCATTCTCGGGTGAAGGAATATACTACGCGATAGAATCTGGGCAGATTGCAGCGGATGTCGCGAAAGACATGACGACAGCCCGTAATCCAGTTCTTGTGAGAAACTACCAAAATATCATCAAGAAATCAATGTGCCGCAATCTTGACGCAGCGATGTTCATATCCAACATACTTTACAAGTCCTCCAGCAACACGGAGTTAGTGTGCAAAATCGCCCAAGAAGATCCAGTGATGGGTGAGTTGATGCTTGATATAATTGCGAACACGAAACCTATGCCTGAACTCAAGATTGCATTAATCAAGCGCTTAGTTACGCGTCATCCTCTGAAAGCGTTGAGGCTGGGAGTCTGATACGCTCACGAGATTCCTGCTGTTCAGATGTTCGGGAGGATAACCTCGCGTGTGCCATCCTTATCCATTTTGATTCTCATGAGGTCTCTAGCGAGGATTGTGTTTGGATTGATGGATAAGGCCTCTTTGATTATGACTGCACCATCCTCATAGCGAGGGCTATAATGAGTAAGAGCAAGCAGCTTCACGCCGGCATCGAGAGCTAACTGAGCTGCCGCTGCTGCAGTAGTATGGCCCCTCTCCTCCGCTAGGTCTGCGTGCTCCGACGTATACATTGCTTCACAAATCAGTAGATCAGCATCGGTCGCTGCCTGTTTCAACGATTGACATGGACGAGTGTCGCCTGAATACACAATCTTGATTGGGGGAGGCTTTGAACCTGTCACCTCTTCGGGCTGAATCGTTCTGCCATCTGCAAGCTCAACCTCTTGACCCTCTGACAATGCCTGCCAGTGCGGGCCTTTGGGAATGCCAAGACTTTTGGCTGCTTCTGGCAGGAAAGAGCCCGTAGGTCGCTGATACACAACTTCGTAGCCGAGTGCGTAACCTCGATGGTCAACCTCGAAGGCGTTAACGCGGAGGTTATCAACCTCGAAGATGGGACCCTCATTTATTCCAGATACAGTGGTTTCGAAGGTGGTACCAAAGTTCATTGTATTCTGAGCCGATTTAACATACTGGATTAGT
>WTCK01000215.1 GCA_013138615.1 Candidatus Thorarchaeota archaeon
CTCTTCCGATCTGGACATGGCCATTCTTGTTCTACCTTCACCGGTAACTACTGCGATTGCCAGATAGGGAATCGAAACTCCAATGGAAAGAAAAACAAACATCAGAATCATGTTGAAAGGGTTCGACTGAACGCCAAACATGATGGGGATTGCAACTATTGCAGAGAATGCGCAAGGAGCCGCCATGAATGAATAGCCAAGCCCTACTAGGAATACACCTGCAAGACTCTTTGGATTACCTGGCTGAACTTTTGGAGCCAAGCTGGAAAGGCGTAACGCTTTTCGCAGGGTTTCCGACATCGTGAGTATCCCAAAGAATACGATTATGCCTCCTATCACGGCTTGAAGATCAGTGAAGTGGTTCAACAGGAATGCCTGTAGCGCAGTCGTGATTAGAGACAGTACAACCAGAGATGTGATCAAACCCAGAACAAGAACCCCAGTCACAACAAGACTCTGTTTCCTGCTATCTGTTGCATTTAGGCTACGGATTAAGAATAGCGGAAGTAACGGGAATAAACACGGTGATAGGGCAACATACAGCCCGGTTGTGAAAGCTCCAGCCAGAAAAATGACGAGTTCGATTACTCCCTGCATCAAGGTCTATGCAACTCCCATACTATCAAGGCATCATTTGAGAAAGGGTTTGAGTGATACTACTCTCGGTCCAGACACCGCTATGCACCCATCTGAAGTATCCGTCGGCGTCAATCAGAATAGCTGTTGGGATGGACGTTACTGAGAAGTAGTCGCCGAAGACATCACTTGTATCAAGACCATGTGCCCATGGTAGACCATTATCCACCTTGTACTCTGCCATCATTCCTATCGTTTCAGTGTCATCCACTGTAAGCGAAATGATGACCAATGAATCAGAATCGATGGCGTTATAGATTTCAAGCAGTGCACTGTTTTGCGAAGCACAGTAGGTACACCAAGTAGCCATGAGATCTATTATAACAAACTTGCCATGGAGTTCGTACATAGTAATTATGGAATCATCGGACATTACGAGATTCCAATCTGGCACTTCGAGAGAGAGGTCCAGCAGATCAGAGTCACGGGGGATAGTTCCACTAGAGCCACCGTTGTTGTCATTGTTCCCATTAGCAGGCGTTAGAAACAGATACGGGCTGGCTACTACAATCAAGCCAACCACAATGATGACACCTACTAGTCCCACAATCAGAAGTTTCTCCGACTCCATCGTATTATCCTCTAGCGGTTGTGTAAGCAAACCGCACAATCGCACATATATAACATTTGCTTTGCAACTGTTGTAAGTCCTGCTAATATGACAAATGAACAAAGAATAACTCACCAATAGGCTTACAAATCTAATTATGGAACCTGAGATGAGGAATGCTCATGAACGATGGAAAGCTCAGATTCGTGATACCGGTTATCTTGTCGGCAATAGGCATCGGTTTGACTTTTTTACTAGCTAACACCCTTGCGGGCCACATCATCAGAGTATATCCAGGAGCTGACTTGGTCCCAGTCATCACACGCGAAACATTGGCGGGAGATGTTTGGACAGTTCTGGTTGTTGTATTCCCTGTTATCTTCATAGAGTACCTGGTCTTGGCTCTCCCGCTCGCAGCGATTTTCATGGGTCTGCACAAAGTCTTCAAGGCTTCTGCATATGAGCAAAGTGTAATGAAACTGGGTGACAAGTTTGGTGCTGATCGAATCCTAAGAAGAGCCGCAGTACCGGCCCTCTTCGCCATTTCTATCGGGCAGATGTCAATCTATCTGCTTGGTGATTACTTTCTAGTTCCTCCCGCAGGTCTCGCAAGCGAAGTTGGATTATCTGTTACTCCTCTCCTTGCAATTGTAAGCGCGGCAATCGCTCTTCCAATATCCTTAGCATTCTTCATGCCCACTTGGCTTCTCAATGATTCTGGAATTGTCCTTCACCTAAAGGAGGGCCAGCTCAAGGTTCGTAGGTGTCCAGACACCGAAGGAGTCGGTCGATGGTTCAGCAATTTTCTTGGAGGATTTTCAGTGATTGCGCTCCCGCTTTCAAGCATAGTGCACTTCTTTGTACAGCCGTATTTCGTTGAAGGCCGGATATTTACGCCGTTGAATGTGATTACTAGCCTCTTTTGGACAATAGGTCTTCCACTACTGATGATGGCTTTCGTCGTGCCTATTGTCATTCTAAACGAAGTATTGCTTGGCTTCACTACACCGCGTGTTCAGAACATTGCTAGGCATCTAGGTGCTAAAGATGTCCAAGTGGTACCTGTTGAAACGAAACCGTTTTCTGAGGCTGAATTGTCTGATGCCCGAGAGAACCATTCGTATTCCAAGGGGCAAGATCAAAGATAACTGTGTGGGGCCTTGACTTTCTGTCAACGTGGCAGAATCCGTTCTCAGCTAGGGTTTTTACAAACTTGCGCACCTTGCCCTTCTTTGCTCCTGATAACTCAGAAAGGAGACCATAGGAAGCCCTACGCTCGCTTTGAATAACTCTTAGCAACTGGAATTCTGGCATTTTCAAGAGAGCCGTTCGAAGGCTCTGGTTTTCTCTCCGAGCGGCGTTTTCATCACCAGAAAGATAGCGGTCCAAGCTCATTTTGAGATTGGATATCTCACTTAGGAGAGTGACTCGGTCAGACTCATGGCGTACCAACATTCCATTGGATGCATGAATGAGTTCAGTACTCAAGTC
>WTCK01000124.1 GCA_013138615.1 Candidatus Thorarchaeota archaeon
TTTCTGGGACATCGGACACTCCGATTGACCTCAATGGCATTCTCGTTAAAACTGCTCGTTTCCATCTGATAGATGATGGGGAAACGAAGTATTATTTTTTGGAACGCAGTCCCCTAGGTGATTCATCCTTCTCCTTGACTAACGGCCGGACATCTCTAGTTTGAACTGCAACTTTTGATGTACGGAAGTTCGCTGCTTGTATGACATCATCTACCGTTCTATACCAATCTGCAGGTGATAATGTGCCACGGATTTCCTTAAAGGTTTCAGCAACACGTTCGATACGAGCCAATGCTTCTACACGATCCTCGGAGAGGCGCATTTCATCAAAGAATAACAGGGCATGTCCCTTTAGGGCTTCCCAGTCAATCTCTTCATTCATCTGAAGTATCATTTTCAGCTTTGCAAGTGGTTCTTGCCACGACCCAGGGAGAAACATCGTGAGGTAGTCGGTAAGCGCCTTTCTGGCCTTTTCACGGACATCAGACACTATCCCAATCTGAGTGCTTATCATTTTGCATCATTCGGGATGTCCTTATGGTTCCTTTTTAGGTCCGAGAATTCCAGGTTGGAAGATGGAATGGAGTGACAGTATACTGACTACTGCTCTGCATCCAACTGAACCATGGCGCAGCTAGAATAGACCCTTTCCGTACCATAGAGAGAGGCCAATGCTAAGAAGCACTATGGATAATGAAAGGATTCTCATAGGCCACATGATTAGTTTGATTGTCTTCTCATCATCAATGAATAGGCTCAATCCATTGGATAGCAGCTTGTCGCCATCCAGCATTGGTATTGGAAGGAGATTGAATAGAGCCACTGAAACCAGAACCAAGAAACACCACTGCAGTATCTGCTGCATATGGAAGGCGTACATCGGACCTCCGGGAATCCATTCCCAACCGGTTTTTGGTTCCCAGTAGTCAGCACCATACACACCTATGTAGCCTCTGGATGCGTTGGCTTCATGCTCTGCAAGCGTTACTGTGAGAGAATAGTTGTTCAAGCGATGTATTGTGAGTGCGGCTCCCGACTCGGCATCAGCCATATACACGCCGACAGCGCTCCAGCTTTCAATTGTTGTATCGTTGAGTCCAATAATGACGTCACCGATTTGCAGAGTTGCGTTGGCGGCAGGTGTTCCTGAAGGAACATCGTAGATGTATGCTCCGCTGGGAGGGTTGAACGCAATCATCATCATGGGAGTGAAATTAGCGATGATGAGTAAGAAAACGAGTCCCCAAAGTAGGTTGGCGTATGAACCAGCAGCAAGAAGGCGCATACGCGCTCTAGGACTTGCTTCCTTCTCGAAGTACTCCTCATCGGGTTCCACGAAGGCGCCGAAGAGCACGAAAAAGGAGATGAGACCTGAGCTCTTAATGGGAATATCGTCTCGGGATGAAGCTAGCCCGTGCGCAAACTCATGAGTTAGAAGAGTGACTGCGAGGGCAATCATCATGTAGTATAGTGGCAGACCGGTTATGGTGACGCCCGGGATTATCGGGACCACGCCCCCAGCCGTACCGGGCTGAATGAAGAACTTGAGCAGGTTATCTGCGAACATCCAGAAGCCAAATGCCATCCCACCAAAGGCAACGATTATGCCCAGGTTGAAGAATGCCTTTGGAAACTTCTTGCCCATTTTCGTAAGGAATGCGTTTAGTCGTTCTGTCTTAAACATCAAGAAGAAGGGTGTGCCGATCTCAAGACCTCTCTCACTCAGCTTATTGACCCCGATTGCTTTACCGACAATGTAGAGGACAATGTAGATAGCTGCAATGATAAACAGCACAGTCATTGGGTCCATAAGATATCACTTCTGGGGGAGCACGGGCCGATTGCGGGGCAGAGTCTGTGATTGTTATAATGCTTGTGTCAGGGACGAGACGCATGATTCCAGCCGGCCTGACCGCAATCCTCATAAAGTGACCAACTTTCGCTACCGCTGGAGTCCACGTCGGACATCCCTATATCCTTAGGTAGGCGAATCGATAAGTGCCATTCAAACTAGTAATCAGTGACCCCGAATCGGGAGAGGCCATCCAGTATGAACTAGATGATGCAAAGACAAATGCTCTGGTTGGTAAAACGGTGGGAGAGATAATCGAGGGGGATGTAATTGGCCTGCCAGGATACAAGCTTAAGATTACCGGTGGCAGTGACTCTTCTGGATTTCCAATACGATTTGACGTTCATGGTAGCGGAAAGAAGAAGGTGTTGATACGAGGACCGCCTGGATTCCGACCCAAGAGGAAAGGGATTGCCAAGCGCAAGACAGTACGAGGCAGAGAGCTTGGTCCTGACATCGCACAAGTAAACATGCGGGTCGAAGAGAAAGGTGCAGCTCCGCTAAAAGAACTGATTATGAAAGCTGCATAGTTTCTGAGTGCCATACCGGAAAAGCCACTATGGGAGGCTTTAACGTGATATCTCTCAGTTTAAACCATAGACTTCATAAGAGGTCTAGATGAATCTGACGACCTAGCGAACAAGGCGCAGCTGGAAGTGAAGACTAGGTGACTAGGAGATACGAAGGACAGTCTGAAGTCAATATAGGCGCATTAGGCCATGTCGACCACGGCAAGACAACGATGGTGGAGCTCCTCACGGGCGAGTGGACTGATCGTCACTCGGATGAGGTCAGACGCGGCATATCTATCCGACTCGGTTATGCTGCTACCACTTTAATGAAGTGCACAAAATGCTCCGAGGCCGACGCGTACACGACATCGCATATGGCAAAAGACGGAAAGTGTGCAAAGTGTGGTGGTAAGCTCGAAACACTCAGAGAGATATCGTTTGTGGACAGTCCTGGTCACGAGTCACTAATGGCTACCTGCCTCAGCGGAGCTAGCCTGATGGACGGTGCCATTCTGGTGATAGCTGCAGATGAGCCATGCCCTATGCCACAGACCTCTGAGCATCTTCATGCATTGGATATCACTGGAGTCAGGAATATTATAATCGTACAAAATAAGATCGAGCTTGTTTCCAAGGAGCAAGCCTTGAAGCACTACCAGCAAATAAAGGAGTTCGTCAAGGGAACAGTCGCTGAAAATGCTCCAATAATACCGATTTCAGCCGTTTTCGGCTCAAACGCAGATTTCCTCATCCAGACCATAGAGGAGATCATTCCAACTCCAGAGAGAGATGATGAAGCTGTTCCGAAGATGTATGTTGCTAGATCCTTTGATATCAACAAGCCGGGTACATTACCAGCTGATTTGCAGGGTGGAGTAGTTGGCGGCTCGATTATCCAAGGAAAGCTCGTGGTTGGCGATGAAATAGAGATTTCCCCCGGCGCAAAGTCTGAGAAGGGATTCAAACCCATCAAGGCTAAAATCGTAAGTCTGCTCTCGGGCAGTGGAAATAAGTTGGATGAGGCTTACCCTGGGGGGTTAATCGGTGTCGGTACAGGTTTGGACCCGGCATTCACACGCGCTGATAGGCTTGTAGGTAACATTGTTGGCAAGGCAGGAAAAACACCGAAGGCAATATACAAACTCATGATTAAACCCGAGCTTATGCAAAGGGTTGTGGGAATGGAGTCAAAGAAAGAGGTTGACAATCTAAGACTAAAGGAACCTCTGATGCTCGTTGTTGGCACCGCGCCTACAGTGGGAGTCATTACCAGGCTTCATGGAGATGAAGTCGA
>WTCK01000224.1 GCA_013138615.1 Candidatus Thorarchaeota archaeon
AACCAAATGATCAGGCAATAGGTTGATCTCGTCAACATAGAGAACATTCTGATGGGCCTCAGCGAGAATCCCAGGTCTGAGTGCTTGAATACCCTCTTTTAGAACTTTTTCGATATCAAGAGCACCAATCAATCGATCTTCCGTCGTGGAGAGCGGCAGGTTCACAACCCGCATCTTCCGTTTGTGGAACTTCAATTCCTTGCCTGACTCTATGCGAGCTCGGCATTCAGCACATAGGAACTCCTTTCGTGACGGATTACAGCCAAAACGACAATCATCAATTACGTCGACTTCAGGCAGTAAATCTGCCAGGGCTCTCACAACAGTGGTCTTCCCAGTGCCTTTGGGTCCTGAGATGAGGACGCCTCCTATTCGTGGGTTGACTCCATTCAGAACTAGAGCTAGCTTAAGATGTTCAAGGCCGACGATGGATGTGAATGGCAGAACAGACCTCTTCAGCTCGCTCACGGGTTTTTCAGTCCAATTTGATGTTGCTTGTTGGAAAGTTAAAGACACAAATAAGGCTGCGCGTCTACGTAGGTCAGGGTCTATTGAGTGATATCGCACATCTCACACCTTGAGTGCCCCCGGTGCAGCAAGAAGTATAATGCTGAAAGAAAGGCGTCGTATTGCATCTGTGGGTCACCACTATTTGCAATCTATGACACGATAGGTGTGAGTGAGGCTGTAGGACGGGGCGAGTTCCCGTCAAGAGTGAACTCCATGTGGAGATATTCTCAACTTCTCCCTGTGAAATCGCCATCCTTTATCGTAAGCTTTGGGGAAGGCTGGACTCCATTGAGTTTGTCACGACGACTTGGTCGTCATCTGGGACTCAAGATACTGAGGATTAAGGATGAAGCCCAGAACCCTACTCTGAGCTTCAAGGACAGAGGTCTCTGCGCGGCGATATCAAAGCATCTCGAACTCGGTAGCAGTGCATTCGCTCTACCTTCCGCTGGTAACGCGGGAATATCCACTAGCGCATACTGTGCGGCTGCAGGAGTACCGGCCCATATCTTCATGCCAACAGATACCCCCGAAGCGTTCTTCCTGGCTTGTGAAACATTTGGAGCGGAAGTCATCAAAGTCGACGGCACCATCTCAGATAGCGCGGCTGAGATGAAAAAAAGAAACGGTGACTGGATGGACCTTTCAACAACAAAGGAACCCTATCGGGTTGAGGGAAAGAAAACATTGGGCTTCGAAATCGCTGAACAATTGGGATGGAAAATGCCTGACGCGATTATCTGTCCGACAGGCGGAGGAACCGCTCTGATTGGAATTTGGAAGGCGTTCAATGAATTGGAAGCCATTGGATTGGTGGGAAGCGAAAGGCCACGCATGTATGCCGCACAGAGCGGCGCATGTGCACCAGTAGTACGGGCTGTTGAGAGAAACGCAGAAGAGATTGAACCATGGCCCAATGGGAATACAATCGCCTATGGGCTTAGAGTTCCAAGTCCTTTTGCGGGGCATCTATTGCTCAATACAATTAGGCGATCTGGAGGCAGTGCAGTCGCTGTTGCTGAACAGGAGATTGAACCAAGCCGCAGAATGGCGGCATTGATGGAAGGTCTAGAGATATGCCCAGAGGCGGCTGTTGGACTGGCAGGTCTCCGAAACCTGATTGAATCGGGGGAAATCGACTACTCTGAAGACGTTGTGCTTCTGAACACAGGTTCCGGTTCGCGATATCCCTTCACAAAAACCGATTGAACCCATCAAACAATATGCTCAAGTATATGCCTCAAATCATTACCTTCAATTGTGATCATTGCGGCCTCAGCTACTTCTTCGGTTTCAGGCCGGAAGGCTATAGATAATCCAACATGGGAGAAGATTGTCATATCGTTTTTCCCATCGCCAACATATGCAGTTTCGCTCAGTGGAACTCCAAAATGGTCGAGAATCTCCCTGATTTCATGAATCTTCTCACCCCATCCCACTTTAACCTCGACACCCCCGGTCAAGATGCCATCTGAACTAAGCAGCCTATTCGTTAGAACATACTCTATGCCCACTCGTCGACCGATATCATCAGCCAGGATATCAAGCCCACCAGATAGGATTGCTACTTGGATTCCCTGCTCTTTCAGCCGTGCGATGGTTTCTTGAGCACCAGGAACTGTTCTGGTTTCCGCGACTACCTTCATCACTTCTTCAACGGGCTGTCCCTTCCACAGACCTGCATCAAGCTCTGCCCACTGATTGTAGGTAATCTCGTCTGCAAAGAACTGGTCGAAGTATGTCTTCCCTAGCTTCTCTGTGTGGAAATGTTCGTGGAGCCGCCACCAGATGCTGGAGTGACAAGTTAGAGTACCGTCAGCATCAAAAACAACTAATCGAATGGGCAAAACAATAACACCTTCCGAACCCATAGGAGGGTTTCTGTTTTCTTAGCTCTCTGCCTCACGCTCTCGTTCCTCACGGGCTTCACGTTCTAGGTCAGCCAGAAGGTCGTCGATCCGCTTCTCTTCAGACTTGCCTCTCTCAGTGGAAACCACTTCTCCCTTTGTCCGAAGTGGTGGCAGAACACCTTCTTTCTCCAACAAAATCTCCGCTTCCATGGAATCGAGCTGGCGGTCAATTCTCTCCTCTGCTTCCACTGAAGCCCCTGTTGCGGAAAGGTCCTCCGATAACAGCTCCCCGGCAATGGTTATGTGTTCGAAAGATTCTGATAGCTTATCAAACTGAGTCTGAATTTCGATTGGGGTCAGAAGAGTCCGTGCCTCCGTCAATGCTTCGTTTGCAATGCCGAACGCTCGCAGAACCTCTGCTTGGTCTCTGGCCTCCTCAATATTCAGGAGAGCAGTTTCGAGGGTGAGAAACTGCTGCTGATAGCGCCCCTTGCGATTCTCAAGGTCGACAACTATGCTTAGGTGTGATCTTGCAGATGTGCGGTCGCCCTTTGCCATGGCTTCCTTCGCAGACTTTTGTTCTTCAGTAATTCTTGTTTCGAGACGCCTAACTCTGAGTGTCAGAGCATTCATTGTGCCCTTCATCTCAAGCATTCCGCGCTCAGCATCAACTTTCTTCTTGCCGCTCAGAAAACCCATAGTACACACCGATGTTGGCCGTTCAGTGTGACTTGTCCCATAATGCCATTTAACCATTACGGGCAGATAGTATTTAGATGGTCATTCCTTCGAAGACACGTGAAGTTACTATGACGCTCATGCAGGTTCTGAGAAGAGCAGTAGAAGCTGCAAAG
>WTCK01000049.1 GCA_013138615.1 Candidatus Thorarchaeota archaeon
GATGCCCAGTTCAAGCGTATGAAGAAGACTGCGTATGTGATTAACACAGCTCGTGGAGGCGTCGTTGACGAAGCGGCACTCCTAAGGGCGCTTGACGAGGGTCTGATAGCTGGTGCTGCTCTTGATGTTTACACTTCTGAGCCGCCAACCGACTGGAAACTCGTAAGACATCCGAAATTAGTTGCAACGCCACACCTAGCGTCATCTACAAAGGAGGCGCAGGTAAGGGTCGGCGAGCTGACCGCTGACAAAGTCATTAACGAATTCAAGTAAGTTGCATCGCTAACTCTTTAAGCGAATATCAATGGACAGGGATTGGCTTCGACCAAGAATGCTTGGTCAGGCCAAACCGTTCCTTTGTGTTGGCGGATACGTCCGCAAGGGATGTGGCCCAATAGGGCTGAACCACAAACAAAGCGAATTTAATCACTACAAAGGAAGGCAATTGAGATGTCGGCATATAGACACATGAATGTAGCCTGGATCAAGGAGCAGAAAGAGCGCTCGGAAATCGTTAGAAGCAGATTGATGATCTGGAGAAAACAAGGCAGAATTGTAAGACTCAAGCGACCAACGAGGCTTGGAAGGGCGCGCAATTTGGGTTACAAGGCAAAGCAAGGATACGTGGTTGTCAGAGTCATGACTGGCCGAGGACCGCGTGAGAAGGTAAGGCCTAAAGTGGGCAGGAAACCCAGAAGTATGGGTGTGGTCAAATACACCCCTCAAAAATCAAGGCGGTGGATTGCTGAAGAGCGGGCTGGTCGGAAGCTTCCAAACCTTCGTGTGCTCAACTCGTATTGGGTCGGTTCAGATCATAAGTGGGTCTGGCATGAAATAATCATGGTTGATCCAAATCATCCTGTCATCTATAATGATCCAGAGATCAACTGGATATGTGACGTTACTCAAAAGGGACGTGAAAACCGCGGGCTCACTTCAGCCGGTAAGAGAAGTAGAGGCTTGAGGAAGAAGGGCAAAGGTGCCGAGAAAATCAGGCCATCTCTTGGCGCAAAGGGTAACGTAGGCAAGTAATTGATGAAAATCCTCTGACGGGGTCTAACATGCCATTCGTTAGCCGAATAGAAGCGCGGGCTTACTCGTATGCAACCGAGCAGATAGATAGAGTAAGGACTGCTGTCACGAATGTTTATGCAGAGGAGATTCGTCAGGACCTGAAAATCGAGGTGATCAAGACAAAGAGTCACAATCAGGTCCCAATTGTTATTGTTTCTGCGATTCTGAATCGGAAGAAGGACTGCAAGATCACATTTGATTATCTAATGAAATCATTCCCACAAGAAGACAAACTCGAGATTGGCAGAACATTGCTTGAGCGCATTAGCGAAAGGTGCGTGCTCTTTCTCAGGCTTGACAAACAGGAGGCCTTCCTGGAACGGATCACGCTTGCCCGAGGCCCTGATATCATCGGTGTCAAAGTATATCTTAGACAGTATCCTAGGTGTGTTCTTGATGATGCAATCGCTCTGGTGAGGAACCAACTGCAGATTTCTGGAGGGCAGTTCTAATGCCGATAGACCTGAATGTGAAAATCCCTAGCCTAGAAAGGATAGATGACTTCGAAGATATGGCAGGTAGGCTTGGAATCACTGGAATTGCACCTTCAACTAAACTCGATAAACCAGTCGTGGCGAGTAGGAAAGGGCTTGTCCTATACGCTCGGGCTGACTTGAAGAGCAAACGCATAGGTTCCTTGAGGAAGGAGCTGGAACTTCTAAGAAGACGTTCAGTGATTGTGGCATTTCCGTTGGCTGGTGTGGAAACCTCGAATTGGGCAGCTGGGGACCGCAGGGTAGACCTGCTTACGTTGGGAGAAAACAATATTGGCAGCCAACTGAAAGATAGTAAGGCCCACTTGGCTGAACAGTCAGGAACTGCCTTGGAAATTCAGTTTACTGCCATTCTCCAGTCCACAGGACTGAATAGGTCAAGGGTCCTCAAGGGCTTCAGAGAAGCTACAAGAACTGCGCTCGACGCAGGCATGAAGATTGTGCTAACGAGCGGAGCGAGCCATCCAATCAACATGAGAGCTCCAATGGCGATGACATACATTGGCCTCATGCTTGGCATGAATAGAGCAGATTCGAGAGAGGCCGTGTTTAATGTCCCTCAGCGGATTGTTGAGCGTAATGAGAGAAAACTGAGTTCGGAGTTTGTAGGTCCGGGGGTTGAGATTGTGAAGCGAGGGGGTAATCATGAAAAAGACTAGAAAGCGATATCTGCAGTTCACTTTGCACAGGAATGGTGCAGAGATCACTGAGAAGCAGTTCTCGGGTGCTATTTGGTCAAGTTTGCTCTCGCTATATGGTGAAATATGCACAGCAGACTCCAAGTTCTATTTGAACAGCTACGACACAAAGAAAGGCACCGGAATTCTTCAGTGCAATGCAACTGCGCTCGAGAAAGTGATAGCTTCTGCCGTGATGATAAGCTCAATTGGAAACACACGTGTATCATTCGAGCCTAAGAAAACCTCAGGCACGATAAGGGGATTGGGTTAGTTAACATCCGCTATGATCGTTATGGGGATTTCAACTGCTGCATCATCCAAGACAAACCCCTTACTACTCCAGGCTCCAGATGTCTTTGAGGCTATCAACCAGACAACTGGATTAAGTCGCATGTTGTCAAGGTCGGATGATGATGGCATTGGGGCCGCCGGATGCGAGTGGAAGATTCCGACCAGTTCCTCGCCTCGCGCTTCTGCATCAATCAGAAGCTGATACTCTTCTTCAGGGTTAACGTAGAATGACGTTGCTGCTTTGTCAGACTCATTTCTGACACACTCGATGCGCTTAACGACCACTAAATGCTCTTCAATGACGCCAAATAGAAGTGCGACTGATTCAAGGGGTAGACAATTTTCTGCATGAATGTGTAACAAGCTCAAGTCACGGGCTCGAAGATGCAGTGCATATTGCACCTTTACAGGCCTCACAGTCTAAGTGATTGTCTTGATGTCTTCAAGAATGATGCAGGTTTCTACTTCGCCCACACCTGAAACACTGCCCAGTTGTTTCTCTAGGAATCTGCGCAGTCCCCCAAGGTCATCAACTGTAACTTTCAACATAAGGCCACAAGCGCCATCCAAGAAATACGCCTCATCGACCTCCTCGTATTCCTTCACCTTCTCAGCAATCAGACTAGCCTGTTTCATCATTGTCTTGACACGAATAATTGCGCGAATTTTGTGTCCAGTCTTGAGCGGATCTAGAACGACTGTGAATCGTTTTATAGTCCCTTCATCCACAAGTCTACGAACGCGACGCCTAATCGTAACTTCTGTGCGTCCTACGGATTCTGCTATCTCAGAGTAAGAGCGTCTCCCATCGTTCTGCAACATTGTGATAATCTGCTGGTCAATAGGATCAAGTTTCATCGCATCATCTCCAGAGTGTGGCAGACCGGTATATGCGTCAGTGCTTCGTGCTCGTTCTAGCTCATATATACTAATTGTTTGCACGAAATCGCACTGAACTATGTCCGAAAGTGACAAGTTGTAACTACAGGACTTTCAGGGACTTTTCGATGATTTTGTTCTCTTTGGCGGACATGACAGCATAGAGTTCTATGTGGTCAACAAGAGCTGCTGCATTCCTGATTTTCTTCTCTAGTAGTTCCTGAATCTGGAAGATGCCCGATGCATTATTCATTGTGACCTCGATTCGAACCGTCTTCTCCGTTCCCGGACGAATCTGAACTTTTTCGATTGCCATTGCAGATGCGGAATGAATGTTGACACCTCCCGCCTCGAATGGAATTCGTGCACGACCCTTCGTCATGTCCAGCGCGTCTGCAACTCCGACTATTCCCGCCTCAACTGTTGTGGGAATTGCAACCTTATCGTGACAATAGATGGCATGAGCTACGTGTCCTCTGATGTGAACTTGCTTGTGTCTATCGCCGGGGTATACCTTTGCCAGAATCCTGTCGAGAATGGGAAGTGCAAAAACAACCGAGAACTCGTCATGGTTGGTTCGACCTGTGACCATCCCGATGTCATGTAGATAGCACCCGAGCAACACGACAAGCTCAGCGTCTTTGATATCCCCAGTTGCTTCGTGAACTATTGTTGGCTCAATCCCCTTGTTGAGTTCTCTGAAGAGCTTCATGCCGTTCATGGTAACAATCAGTGAATGTGTATGACCGTGATCGGAGTAGCCCAAACGGTCAATTGCCATTCTGTTCGAGTCTTCTAGGAGAGTCTGGACTTCTACGTCGCTCTCCAGTTCATCAAACGCTATCTCGCATAGTTTATTGTCTTTCAGTTGCTTGCGGACTCGAGATTTTAGTGTTCGTCGTTCTTTCTGGGTCTTTACCATTTATTCGGCGCCCCCTCTATTTTGTTGTATATTCTCACGTTTCTATCTTCCCCCTGTAGAGATTTGGTGATTTAGTGCTGTAAAAGGC
>WTCK01000012.1 GCA_013138615.1 Candidatus Thorarchaeota archaeon
CCCGTGACCTTTTCTATAACCGCAACAGCCTCGGGACTGGCACCAAACTCTGCAAACGTTTCAGTCATTAGATGGTCATTGCCTCTGGGGTTGACTGCAAACGCCAGCGCGTACCCCTTGGCTGAACGCGTTTCAACATTGGATTGTTCGAGTCCTTTTGCGTTCATGATTGCCCACTTGTAGGAGTCCTGACCCACCTTCTTGGTAGCTATCTTCAGACCATCTGCAAGCAGGTTTCCCAGCTTTCCCTTGCGGAGCGCTGTGGCTTCGATTGCCTTCAGCAGCTCGGGAATCTTGCCCCAGCCAAGTTCAAGACCATCTGTATCATCCTTGGTGAGAACGCCTCTTTCGTAGCTCTCTATTGCCCACTGAACCACACCACCAGCAGTTATTGTATCCATACCTAGCCGATTACAGAGTTCGTTGGCCATGATTACTCCTTCTGTGTCAATGACTCCTGGACCATTTCCAAGAGCTCCGAAGGTTTCATACTCGGGGCCTCCGCTCGCGATTCCCGCGTTGGGTCCGCTTTCAATCGCTGAGTACCGGTGGCATCCGATTGTACAACCGAAGCATGCCACTCTTCTCTTGAGATAGCCCTTCTCAACCAAGCATTGCCCGCTTATCGGATACACGTTTTCTGTGTAGCCAGTTTGCCAGTTCTTGCCCGGAAATGCGTGAAGCTCGTTCACAGCAGCAATCGACCCAGCAGTTCCGAATTCATGGAGGGATCGAGCACCACTATCAGCCTTCAACAGGTCTCTCATTTCCTTGGCAATTTCAGCGAATTTCTTGGAATCTTTGACTCTTACAGGTTTGCTTCCCTTGACGCTGATGGCCTTCAGGTTCTTCTTGCCCATGACTGCGGCCCCTCCTCCTCTTCCTGCGGCGTGGTACAATGAACACTGGATGGAGGCGCCCCTAACAAGATTCTCTCCCGCTGGGCCGATGTAGAGGCCTCTTGAGTCTTCGCCATGCCATTTCTTCAGGAGCGCGTCTGTTTCGATCATGTCCTTGCCCCACAAATCCTTAGCATCACGAATTTCTACTTGGTCGTCCTTAATGAGGATGTATGAGGGCTTGTCAGCTGCACCATGCACAACTAGGTGGTCGTATCCGGCGAACTTCAGTTCAGCACCCCAGTGACCACCAGTATTCGTTTTCAGATACAAGCCTGTCGTACAACCGATAGTTGTCACAGATGTTCTGCCTGAAGCAGGTGCTGTGGTACCAGTCACTGCTCCTGGCGCATAGATCAAGACGTTACGCGGGTCATCCCAAGTTATCTCAGGGTCTTTGCAATAGTCCCAGAGTATTCGGGCATTTATGCCTCTAGAGCCCACGTACATTTTTCTCCATTCTTCTGGCAAGTCTTGTATCCAGATTTTCTTCTTACTGAGGTCCACATGTAGAATCTTACCTTGATGACCATACATTTGCTAAGCAGCCTCCTTCTTCAGTTCACGATACATGGCCATTCTCGCAGACCGCAGTTTCTTCTTCTTGTTGACCGTATCGTCTGTTCTATCCACCCACTCGAGAGCACCGGGCACGCAATGTTGTACACAATACGGATCGCCACCACAGAGATCGCATATCAATGCCTTTCCAGTTTCCGGATGCAACCGTATTGCATGGTATGTGCATGCGTCGACGCAGGTGCCGCACTCAGTGCAGAGTTCTTCGTTGACTGTGATTATTCCGGTTGTTTCGTTTCTGGTCAGAGCCCCTTCGGGGCATGAGTCGATACATGGATACGTATCACATTGCTCGCAAAGAAGCGGAATCCCGAGAGCAATGACCTCTTTCTTCAGAATCTTGATCCGGCCTCTTTTGGGGTCGAACAAGTCTTCCTTTGTTAGAGAACAGGCTAAGGAGCATTGCTTGCAGCCTGTGCATTTGTCCATATCGACAAGTAGCACTTTCGCCATTCATTTCCTTCCTCGAATTGTTAAAGTATACCTGATATGGTCCAGACCTCCATTTTAATCATTCCCTTCACTTGCTTTAACATGGGATGCATCCTCAAACTTCAAGGACGGAACGCCCCCATGACGAACGCGTCCAGATCAAAGATGAGCAGGAGAAATCCTGAAAGACAACAGAGATAAACGATGCAATTTGATAGGACCTTGACGTGGAGCCCTTGGTGGATGCGGAAAGAATAGCAGAGCGCCCAGATGAACTCGTTGTAGACTTAGCATCATGGAGCCGCGTGGATGAAATCAAGGAGAGCCTTCATACTCTGGTTTCTCATCATCCGCCATCTCACTTCGGGCACTGTCTTAGGCTTTCTTTCATGGGCCGTTCAGTGTACTTCTGCAGTCGATGCACCGGGATATACGGGGGGCTAGCAATCGGGGTCGGTGTTATGGCCCTTGCAGGCATCACCTTGGGTACAACGTGGGAGGAAACCTGGCTCTGGTTCCTCATAGCATTAGCTCTGGGCTTCTCAACGGTTACTGATTGGGTGTCACAACGACTTACATCTCGCAAGACCACCAACTTCGTCAGGATATCAACTGGTCTTCTCAGCGGATTTGGGCTTGCCATTGTATTCATTCTGGGAAATCTCTTGTACATGCTTGTGACACTTGCAGTGATGATGCTTTCAGTTGGGCTCGTAGGCGTCATAGAATCTCGGATGTATCGGCATCAGGATTTCGATTCGGATTCAGAAGACGAATAGGCAAACACTGGTTCATTGTTCAGATGCCGTTGCCCTTAGTTATGATGTTGCTTCTGTTCGATGACAAAATGTTATAACTCCGCAGTCTACAGCGAGCTCAGTGACTTGCATGATACCTTTCGCCAAACCCATTGTCGGAGATGAGGAAATCGAAGCTGTCAAGAGGGTGCTTAAGTCGGGCATGCTCGCGGAAGGTAAGGTTGCCCGGCAGTTTGAGGGTGAGTTTGCCAAGTACGTGGGCACGAAATTCGCAACCGTGACGAGCAATGGCACAACCGCGTTAAGCACGGTGCTTGAGGCCCTAGGCATCCAGCCTGGAGATGAAGTCATCACCAGTCCTTTCACGTTCATTGCTTCTGCGAACACAATCGCAATGCTTGGAGCTGTTCCGATATTCGTTGACATCAAGCGGGATACATACAATATCGATCCGGATCTGATTGAGGCTGCGATAACCGCCAAAACGAAGGCCATTATGCCCATTCACATCTTTGGAATGCCTGCCGACATGAAGCGCATCATGAAGATTGCCCGCAAGCACGATTTGCTCGTTATCGAGGATGCCTGTCAGGCACATGGATCCACGATTGATGGCAAAATGGTCGGCTCATTTGGCCATGCCGGAACCTACTCATTCTACGCCACGAAAAACATGATGACCGGCGAGGGCGGGATGATTACAACAAATGATGAAGAGCTGCTTGATCGGATGATGAGCATCAAGAACCATGGTCGGGGTAAGCAAGGGGGCTACAGTCATTCGCGCATTGGCTACAATAATCGAATGCTGGATATGGTTGCCGCCATTGGGCTTGAGCAACTGAAGAGAATGCCTGATGTGGTCATGAAGCGCCGAAAAACGGCACAGATGTACAATAGTTTCTTCTCGGAGTACGATTCAGTTAAACCTCAGGTAGCAGACAAGGGTTTTGAATCCGGCTATCACCTGTACGATCCCCGATTGCACTCTGATGATATGAGTCGCGATCAGATGGTGCAGGCACTAAGAGACAACGGTGTCGGGTCCAGAGCAGTTTATGCTATCCCCTGTCACAAGCAGAATACATACCTGGATATCAGCGAATGGCGCTGGGCTAAGTACGTTAAGTACCCTGATTACTCAAAGGTTAGCTTGCCTATTTCAGAAGAAGTAGGCGCAATGCACTTCGACATTCCAGTTCATCCAATGTTGACTGAGGATGAGATAGAACATATCTTCAGTGCGTTCCGCAAGATTCTGGATTAAGCTCTCGAGCATAGTTTGTGGAACGAATATTGCAGCAGAAACTATCTTATCATGTTCGTTTCCATCTGATTGCGCATGAATATTATCCGGAAGTCTGGCACAGGTGTCATTAATAGAATCCGAAAGGCATCAGCAGACAATAGGATCGACCGTGATTTTTCGTTCGAGGTTGGCCGGACTTCTCGACAGGTTCTCAGAAAACTACTGGTTGTCTGCGGCAAGGTTGGCAAGGAAAATACTGCGCTGTATAAGAGCAAGGCACGTGAGATAGGAGCTGACTTCATTTCTGAAACTGGATCTTCTTGGGTTTCAACACACAAGATAATCAGGAAGAACTATGAGCCTGGCAAACATGCTGGGATTCTGCTTTTGGGCAACAATAAGCAGCTACCAGCTACGCCACTGACATACCAAGGAGTGTTCGGGTTCACTGATTGGTTTCTACAGGACACGACTGGGGATGGCACCCCCGACTCTCCAGTAGGTAGGGTATTCGGTCAACCTGATACTATCCTCTCTCATATGGACCCCATGATCATTGACAGTAACATAGCCGTTATCTTTGACTCTCAGCCCGGTCGTTCAACGCGTCATGTTGAGTGTCTACTTGACCTGGGCTTTGATGTGGAGGTTCTAAAACGGTTCACACCAGAAGATGCAAAGCTGCTCGGAATCACCGAGTTCATTTTACAATTCTCCGATGGCATCTTTACTTCTCGCATTCATGGCACTCCCGAGGAATGGGCGTCTAAGGATTCTGTGATATTAAGCGCTCAGCATGTATCGACTATCAAGTTCCAGGGATATCCAGTAGTCTACTCGGAGGCATGCTGTACTGCGCAAGAGGGTCCCTTGCTCAAAGCTTTCCTGAAACAAGGCGTGTGCTATATTGGGGCAACTCTGGACACGATGAATAACACAGAGCCCTTTGAGAACTGGAATGACTGTGCTTTTAGCGACGGTTGGAAGTATGGCTTCCTTGACCTTCTGGACTCACATGATCTCATTGGACAGGTTAAGACCCAAGTGGACCGTGCATTGCACGAGCATCTAGATGCAAA
>WTCK01000274.1 GCA_013138615.1 Candidatus Thorarchaeota archaeon
TGCTACTCAGTTCGACCAAGATGCCCCCAATAACCATCGAAGGAATGATGATAATAGCATCAAGAATCCGATACTCCCCTGGTACCAGAAGGTTGCCAAATGAGTAGAATGCAGCCGCCAGACACGCAATGAGTAAAGCAAAGACTGACACACGATTTGGCGTGAACCAGGATACTTCCTTGATAGAACGAGCGATGGGGCGGGATATTTTGCGGTTCAGATGTCTAGAGATGGGACCCTCTACAAGCTTTTCCTCACGACGAGTGGAGTTGTCACCGTTCAAGCATTCCTCTCCGTGTCTGCACTGCACATTTCATGGTCACGTTTCCCCGGTACGCTCTGAGTGCTCTCTTCGAGTGTGATGTCGAACATAATCTTGAGTTCGGGGTTTCGCAGAATCGTTTTCTCAGCGAACTCAACATCATAGGGTGTGTCAATGTCGAGCCAGAAAGCACCATTCGAGTCCCACGCCCTCACATCCATGCCCGAGTAAATCATATAGCTCACAGCGTCGGACATTGTACAATCCCCCATTCGGCGAACAACGGTTTCTACGACTGCTTCCAGTTTTCTTGAAACCAGAAACACTCCAGTATCAACACAGTTCCAGGTGTCTATGTCTTTGCCAATCCCGATTATCTGCCCCAAATCGTTCACGAGGACCCTGGTCGGCTCATCCAGCTGGGGCTTCATATAGGGACTTACGTCAACAACAAGGCCTAGATCAGCCGCAACGTGCTCTTTTCCTGCGGCTCTTGTGACGAGCTCTGGCGATACAAGGTGGTCGCTCATCATTACAACCACACTGTCTGTAGTTGTGGACCTCAGTCCACACTGGGCAGAGATGCCATTTCCCAGAAGGAATCGTGGGTTGAACGTTTCATCCACTTCCATATCAAACTCTGTTTCGGCCAACCATTGTCGGATTTTTTTCCTATTGCTACCTGTGACGACTATTGTTTTCCTAATACCTATCTCATCAAGATTCCTCAGAGCGTATTCAAGCAGTGGCCTCCCCAGAACCGGGACGAGGGGCTTGAGTCCACCATGGGGGTTCGAATTCATTCGAGAACCAAGACCGGCTGCGAGCACTACTGCTTCTTCGACTATCGTCATGTTGGTCATCAAGTTCATCTCGCGTGGCCTTATGCTTGGGCATGGCTAGGTTGCCCTATCGATTGTTAGAGAAACCTGTAGTCTTGCGGCCATTCTACCGCGATCCCCAGCAATCGGACCATGTCATTGCATCGAAAACGGACTATAATCTCGGAATAACTACAACACACCCAGAAGAAGCGCATATGATTTTGCCGTGTTTTGGCTCCTCACAAAAAAGCCTGCCGCCGCAGACTGGACAGACTTTTCCTGCTCGTTTCCTCGTGATTATGTCACTAGCTTATCCTGTTGTCCTTGTCATCTCGCTATTACTCCACCCGAGATTATGCCGCCCGAATTGCAGACAACCAGCAGGTAACCTTTCATATCGGGAGGAGTCTTGACTAACTACTCGTTGCTCGACATACAATCGACCTCTTATAAAGAGTAACCCTAAGCGTTCATTGTGAGATGAATAGACTTGGACATGTCCACCCAAAAACACCAAGGGGTTACTTTCCTTTGATCAGTCTCCGGACACGCTTTCACCAAGACACACAGACTGGAACTCCGAAGGATCAAACATCTGCAAGGTGCGGATGTCCGGTGAGGACGAAGCGAACTCGCGAGTCAGTGTTTCGATTTTACCGGTTCCTTCTGACATGTCTCTTCCACCCGAGTTCAGGTGCTACGCTTTGGCTTCAATAGCATTTGAATAGTTTGACTGAGAGGGCCTCCTACATATCGGACGTTTCTTGAACGATAACGCCACCCGGAGGTCTACCAGTCAACATGCTTGGAGTCTGCCCAGTTGTGCTCTCGTAATTCCTGGTCATTGAGCGAATGAACTCGTCCACATGCTTTGCTTTGACGAGGCTGATGATAGCACCCCCGAATCCAGCTCCAGTCAATCGACTCCCGAGCACTCCTTTCTGCTGCTTCGCGAGTTCTATCAAAAGGTCAAGTCGCGGGTGTGAGACCTCGTAGAGCTCTCTGGAGCTTGCGTGTGATTCGTACATGAGTTGTCCGAAGTCCTTCAGTCGGCCTTCCCTGAGAATGTCCATGCCCCTTTGGACTCGAATATTCTCCATTACAACGTGCTGTACTCTACGTGCGAGTGTTTCCTCAAGCACAGCATCAACTGCACCCAGCTGCTCTGGGACTATCTCACTGAGATTCTTGGAATTCCAGCCGGCCTCTATTAGCTGTGCGAGTGCGCTCTGACACTCTATTCTGCGCTCGTTGAGGGCGTCACCTGCGGGTCTGGAAACCATAGTATCAGTTACAACTAGTTCGACATCCGGACTCAATGGGATGTCTCCAATTCTAAGGCTTGCACAGTGAATAGCGAGGAGATTTCCAGGCTTACTGAGTTGAGATGTGAACTGGTCCATAAGTCCGCAAGCCACTCCGCAATAGAGGCGCTCCGCTTCAAACGCCAACATCGCAAGAGCCTTTGGATTCAGATCAAGCCTGCTGATGTGTGCCACAAGATTCGCGAGGGAAACCTCAAAGGCAGCTGACGAACCCAGCCCAGAACCTATCGGGACGTCCCCGAATATGACCACTGTTACTCCCCGAATCTTGTGTTTTCTCCTTGAGAATGCCCAGTAGATGCCCCGTGCGAAGTCTCCCCAGTTTTGAGTGCCAGTAGGTTTCACTACATTCGGATGGAATGTTATCGATTCTCTGAAGTTCATCGACCTTAGATTTACCTCTTCGGACGGAACCCCCAGTGACCAGACATACCTCTCAATCGTAGATGCCAGTACAAAACCGCCGTTGTAGTCGATATGGTTACCGAGCACCTCCACTCTTCCCGGTGCTCTAACGAGAACTGGAGGTGGTCCTTTTCCCCCTGTAACGCTGTCTAGTTGGTCAATCATACCTTCCGGTATCTGGACCTTCATACTGCCTCTCTCAATTCTTTCGCTGACTCCTCGGGCGTGGAGTCGTTCATGTACGTCCATCCGCCAGTTTCGATGCCCCCGAGGTACTTCCTGGTCTTCCTATCCCTCCAAATGGGATAGAATTCAATGTGGAAATGCCAGTAGGGATGCTCACCAACTGATGGTCGTGTATGAAACGCCATCACATAGGCGTTCTCTTCGAAGAATTTCGCGTATCGTTTCACAGTATCCTTGATAACTTGTCCCAGCTCTAGGAGCTGGTCTTCTAGCTCAATCAGGCTTGCAACATGCTTCCGTGGGTAGATATGAACCTCATAGGGAAGTCGTGCGTAAAATGGTACGAGTGATATGAAGTGCTTTGTCTGCTTTATGATTCTCGGGGACCCTGATTTGAACTCATTCTCCACTGCTTTGCAGACTATGCAGTTGGACTCACTCTCCCAGAGTTTTCTTGACTGTGCCAACTCTCTCTCAATCCGAGGCGGGAGGAACGGAATCGCCATCACTTGGCCATGGGCATGGTCCAAGCTGACTCCAATGGCTTGGCCCCTATTCTCGAATTCCAGCACGTATGCAATGCCTTTCAACTTGTCCAGTTCTCTGAACACGCGAAGGTATTCCTGAAGGATAAGCTGGATTTGCTTGTCATCCATATCTTCGAACTGCTCGGTATGGTCGCGCGAATAGACAATGACCTTGCTAGCACCATATGCGGGGCCATCCATAACTATGCCACTGTCTAGAGGGAACGGAGGAAAATCAGGTGAAAGAGCAGGAAACTTATTGTCAAGAGTGAGCACCTCCCACTCTCCCTGGGTTTCTGGCTGCCCTGGACAAAATGGACACTCATGGTCCTGTTCCTGAAATGGTCTACTGGCTCTCTCCTTGGTCACTATGATCCATTCGCCAAGCATCGGATTGAATCGTACTCTACTCATAGTTGGCACACCACTATGAGCTGGCGGAATAATATCGCAGATTAAGGTGTTACGGAGCGGTCATCGTGTATTCTATAAGGTGCAGCAGTGAGAATCACAGTGCATTGACGAACGCGGATAGAATTGCAAGCCTGGAGGAGCTGGCTTACAATGCATGGACTGCTTGTTATGTTGAACAATATGGTCAGTGGTTTCTACGAGCAGACGAAGGCGTAACCAGGCGGGCAAACAGTGTGTTTCCTTTTGGAGTGCCTCCAACAAGCAACCTGCAGGACGCAGTAGAACACTGCATCGGCTTCTACAAGAAACGTGATATCCTGCCAAGATTCCAAGTAACATCGGCAAGCAAGCCAGACGGATTGGACAAGAGCCTTGAAGACCTTGGTTTCGCGTTTGAGATGAGAACCTACCTGCAAACTGCTCCAATAGAAAAACTCCTTCACTTCGAGCCAACCATCAAAGTGGAAATTCTGAAGAACCCCGTACCAATCTGGATTCAAACATATGCAGAGGCAGGAGGATTCGGAAGGCATTCCATGAAAATTCGAGAAGGCATCTTTAGACGCACCGCTCTAGACAAGGCTTTTGCCTTGGCCAAAACTGATGAAGATGGTTTGGGGGCGGGGCTTGGTATCTTGGAAGGGGATTGGCTTGGACTATTCGGCATTGAAACCCTTCCAAGTCAGCGTAGAAAGGGGGTTGCTACTGCTGTGAACCATGCCCTTGCATCATGGGGCGCCCAGCGAGGCGCCAGAAGAGTATACCTTCAGGTGGAGGCTAGCAATGATTCGGCCCTGAAGCTATACAGCAAGATGGGTTTCGAAACGGAGTATCACTACTGGTATCGAACGCTCGGTCTCGACACTGCTGATGATTCGCTTTGAAGCTAGATCTTTTCCACCCACGCTTCGTACTCTGACTTAATTCGAGCGGCTTCATCAGTGTCGCCGAAGTCAGCTGGGCTCACTGTGATATCTTCTCCGTCCGTGATCACTTCTATGACCATCGTTCCTGGAGCTTCTATTTTGATACCTGCCTTGCCATCTCTCTCGAATCGTTCAGTGTAGACAAGATCCGCGTTTTTCATAGTAGCGAGCAGAAGGAATGCAGTCTTCCTGTCCGCAAGTGAACCCGGAAGTTTGGCCGCCGGCTTGGCGATTTGCACTGGCTCGCGTACAGGTTCTGGTCTGGGTTCAGGTTCTGCAGCCGCAGGTTTCAATACGACTACTGGTTTTGGCTCCGGACGTGGCGGTTGCGCTCGAGCTGCCTCAGGTGAACCGGGTATCAGCTCGGTGCTTTCCTTTACCTTTCCAGGAAATGCAAGATATTTGTCTTCAAAACCAAACTTGCCTTGCAATACAGCCTTGAAAGCAGCAATGTCCTCAGTCACCTTTCGGTCGCTATCGTTCTTCTCGTTCATCTCAGCTATCCTTGAAGATGCCATACCTATGGTCGTGATGCCAACTTTGTATCCCGATCTCTGGAGGGATTTGCTCATCCGCAGCGCATGCATTCTGGTAGGCATGTTTACGTTTCGTCCAATCCACAGCCAGCAAACATCATTCAATTCATCCAACACAATAAGTGCATTATCGCTGGTCACAAGGTGCGGATTGAGTTTCACAGGTGATAGCTCGCCATCGTCATCCTGCAACATCAACATGAAGGGTCTTCTAGATAGTGCCTTTGGAGAAATTATGGTCGCCTCCTATACTAAGGGTCCACTCTATTCTTCTAGGCGCTGGCTTTTAACAGATTTGCGGACAGACTCGATCGTTTCTGAATTGCAGGGCTGTTGCAGTAGAACCCCTCTATGTTTACCACCTGGTGCAAATGTTAGGATAGCGACTGCTGAAAGCTCAATCCCTAAACTCTGACATGACGTCTTTTACGAGAATTGCAACACGGAAAAATAGAAGATGAACCGAGTGACACATTGGTATCAACCTCAGTCCGGCGGAAATGCTCCTCCTTCAACGGAGCAGCAGGAACAGGTGAGCTCTGCTACTTCATTGCAAACCTAGGGCATTTTTCCTTAGTGATTCCAGGGGTTTCACAGGGTTTCTGCATTCCCTTATAGAACTTGAATCCATCCACACCACATGTGCCTTCTTTTGCATTGAATTCTGGGCAAGTCATTCTTTCTTTCACCAGCATTGGTCAAGTCCTGCATTTCCCGGAGGGCAACCAAGACTTCCACTCTTCGCTTCTAACCTTTGCATATTAACGTTATTCGGCTAACCGTTACCCGAAACTTGTACAATCTGCGACATCAATGTCCTTGACTGATGTTCGGTTCCTGATTCATTGAGGTCTGCTCGGTAGATCCTACTGAATCTGCGACAAGTCTTACGTCCTCTCCACAGTCGTTTTCTGTCTCCGTCCAACTGGCGGCGACCGATTTGCATGCACGCCCTAGCAATCAGCATCGAACGTCCACACTATTCAATCCTGAGCAGTATGTTATAACCACCTACGAAATGTCCAAGATTGTACCAGTTCTTGGCAGCTGTTGCATCCCTCCCGTTTTTGAAAGCACGTCGGAATTGATGCGATGCATGCATTCGCCTAGATGTGCCACTCCTTCAAAGGAATCCGCTTTCTTGCAGCACACTCCTGAGTAGATCTGGCTCATCCGTGAATATGCCATCTACGTCAAGATTCACGAGCCACTTCATTGTAGGCGCATCGTTGATTGTCCATACATGAACGGCGATGTTTCTGTCGTGTGCCGCCTGCACGAATCTAGCGTCGACAACAGTAGTCTTTCCACTCTTGATGGGAACCTGAAAGGCTCTGTACGTGGGATTTCTGACTAACAAGCGCAACACGTGCAGCTTGAGCCCGATGACAAACCGCTTCACCTCTCCTGGGTGTGCGCTCGTGGCAACCACTGGTAATGCTTTTCGGAATCGTTCAAGTTGGGGATCATTGAACGATGCCACAATCACTGATTCTTCTCTGCTATAGTTTCGAATCTCTTTTGCAAGCAAGAGGGGGGCTTCTGGGTCTTGATCCTTGATATCTAGGTTGAATCGCATGTCGGGGAACTCTGAAAATGCATCCCTTAGGGTGAACAGTTTGAGCCCCTTCCCTCTAAAGGGGAATGTGTTTCCCCCGTCAGGTGTGAAGGTATAGCCCGCATCGATATTCAGAAGGTCCTCTAACGTGTAATCACAAATTCGTCCTTCCTGACCTGTAGTTCGGACCAAGTCTTCATCATGGAACAGAACGAATTCCTTGTCCTTGGTGAGTCGAAGGTCTGTTTCGAGCAAGTCCACTCCGATCTCGATTGCGCCTCTCATCGCCAGCATGGTGTTCTCCGGTACGGCGGCGGAGTCACCTTTGTGCGCCATTATCAATGGGCGCTCCCTCTCGAAAATCCGTGAACCCATCATATAATGGGTTGGGGAATGGCTTCGAATAAGTCCTCTCTTTAGGCGGTCTGTCACTGTCCAACACAAATGAATAGCACCGGAGCACGTGTGTGCTCCAGTACTACCTTGTTCACTCGATGCCGCACTTCTTCTTCAAAAGCTCCCAATCAGCATCGACCTGTTCTTGGAGACCTTTCTTGAAGTCCGCCCACTCAGGCTTGAAGAGATGTTTGAACTGACCTTGGGTCTTCCAGTAGTCGTCAAGTGGTCTGAGCTCCTTCAGGCGCCTGCTGGGTCCGGACATCTTGTATTCCGTCCCATTGAATATTTCGTACAACGGGTGTAGTCCAACCTCTACTGCAAGCTTCGCAAGCTCCATGCTCTTGCCTGTCTGAGACCTCCAGCCTCTGGGACAGGGTGAGAATGCGTGGATGAAAGCAGGGCCCTCAACCTCGAGAGCATTGCGGAATTTCGTAATGAAATCCCGGTGATGGTACGGATTGACTGTTGCAACATATGGAGTCCTGTGGGCTGCAATAATCTCTGCAAGGGGCTTCTTACGTTGCTCTTTTCCTGGTGAAACTTTTCCAGCCCACGACGTAGTCGTTTCCTGGCCGGGGAACGTTCCTCCGGACCTCTGGATGCCAGTGTTCTGGTAGGCGCCATTATCGTAGCACATGTACACGATGTCGTGGCCTCTCTCTAACATCCCACTGATTGCTCCGAATCCGATGTCGAAAGTTCCACCGTCACCGCCAATGGCGATCACATCAACGTGTTCCTTGCTCCATCTTCCCTTCTCTCTCATCACATTAACGGCTTCTATGACACCTGATGCAACAGCTGCTGCGTTCTCGAAAGCCACGTGAATCCACGGGAGTTTCCATGCAGTATATGGGTAGATGGTTGTTGCAACCTCAAGGCATCCTGTGACCTCGCAAACGATGGTGGGGCCTCTCAGAGCCATTCCCATCAGTTTGACTATTGTTGGTGCAGCGCATCCTGCACACATCCTGTGACCAGAGGTAAGAATTTCCGGTTTCTTGAGCATATCTTTCAGTTTGAGTGCTGCTGGTTCCGTCATTATTTACGCACCCCCAAAGTTTCAAAGAGTGGAGCTTTTCCTTTCTTGAGATACTCCTTCGTCTTCTCGTATCCCTCGACTATCGTTGTTGGTGGACAATCTCGACCACCGAGACCTATCACGAAGTCAACGACCATTGGCCTCTTCTCAAGGTCGTAGAGCGCCGTTCTGAGCTCCAGAGCTAGTGGGTTTGATGGTGCTCCGAATGAGCGGCACTTCTCAAACACGACCACCGCCTTGGCGTTCTTGACTGCCTCAACAATCTCCTTCGTTGGGAATGGTCTGAACATCCTTAGCCTGAGGACACCAACCTTCTCGCCTTTCTCGCGCAGAACATCCACAGCAGCCTTCGCAGTACCG
>WTCK01000150.1 GCA_013138615.1 Candidatus Thorarchaeota archaeon
GCTTTGCTCATGACAGGAGAGATGGCTACTGACAAGCTGGGCCTTGACGAGCTTTACGAGGTTGTAATTCGTGGAAAGGGAGGGTTTGTTGTTCTCTCTCATGCAGGAAACTTTCTCCTCATGGGCGCTGCAAAGGACCTCACCTCAATGGGGTTGACAGTGACTCAGATGAGGAAATACGCTCGCGAAGTTGGTATACTACTGAGCAATTAGTGGTTCCATAAACAATAATACGCGCCTCAATTTGTGACCCGCACAGGGCTCACTCATGAATCTTACAATTACAGACCGAGCAGCAAATCTCAGGAATGCCATTCATGACATCGTTGTGACTGCGAAGAGATATGAGAAAACAAAAGGTCAAACTGCGCTCTATCTGAATATCGGAGACCCAATCAAGTACGACTGGAAGACTCCCGAGTTCATGATTAGCGCATTCCACAAGGCTCTTCGAGATGGAGCTAATTACTACGCCCCTTCAGAGGGACTCGATGATCTCAAGCATGCGGCTGCTGAGAAGGAGAAGCGAGTTAATGGTATTGACATCGACCCGTCAAGGGTGCTCGCCACAAGTGGGGTTTCTGAGGCAATTGAATTCCTTGCAGGAGCCTTAGTGAGCAATGATTCCGAGTTCTTAATCCCCGGGCCTGCATATCCACCATACAGAGCATACATGAGCTACTTCGGAGGCGCTCCTGTCACTTACCGGACAATTGAGGAAGAGAATTGGAGCCCAGATGTGGATGATTTGAGAAGCAAAATCAACGAAAAGACTGCTGGGATACTTGTCATTAGCCCGAACAATCCGGTTGGCACAGTCTATGACCATAAAGTGCTGAAGGAGATAGCTAACATTGCAGGAGAGTACAATCTTCCGCTCATCTCGGATGAAATCTATGACCAGCTCACGTTCGACAAGGATCACACACCAATGGTCAAAGCTGCGGGTGATGTCCCAGTTGTTGGATTCAATGGTGTGAGCAAGGTATACCTTGCACCTGGTTGGAGAGTTGGATATGTGTATTTCCACGATAATGACGGAGAGCTGGAGCCTTTGAGAAATGCAATGGTCCGACAAGCCAGAATGAGAATCTCCATCAATGCTCCTGCTCAGCTTGCAACTGCTGCGGCCCTCAGAAGTGATGGAAGTCACCTAAAGGAGGTAATGCGAAGGTTAAGAGAACGTCGAAACCTCATTGTCGCTAGGCTCAACTCCATTGATTCTATCTCCACAACGACACCTGATGCTGCGTTCTATGTCATGCCTAAAATCGACCTTAGGAACAGATGGAAGAACGATACGGAATTTGTCCTTGACATTCTAAATGAAACAGGAGTGGTCTTTGTGCCTGGTTCAGGTTTCTGCCCAAAATACGGGGCGAGTCATTTCAGGAGTGTTTATCTTCCGCCTCCCGAAACTATTACAGAAGCAATGGACAGGCTGGAGAAATTCATGGAGAAAAGGTAGAGAGTAAACTACTCTAACTTGGCCTTCTTCTCATCCAGCATCTGAGTTATGTTGTTCCTGAGAGACCTCAAAACAACTAAGGTGAGCTCAGCCTTGGATGGGACATCCGAGGTTGGTCCCGTCGTAAAAGCTTCATCTTTCGTGATATTGCCAAGATTCGATTCTACATCGACTGTTTTGGTTCTCGCAGATTCCAGTGCGCTTCTGAGTCTAGTTCGTCTTGCAGCTTCATCAGGCATTTCTGTGGTTGCTGCACTTGGCATCTGAGAGTAAATCATATCGAGGTCTCTGATTATCTCGGAAGTCTTTGCCTTGAGTTCTGTGAGTCTGCTCACGGCTCTCTTCTTTTTCTCAGCTTCAATTGTCGATTCAGTCTTTATAGAAGAAACCTCAGATTCCATTTTGCGCTCTTGATCACCGATTGCTGAAATTACACTGTCGCACATAGGTTCTAGAACAGACTTCGCATAGATATTCTTCTCGTAGTTGCGAGTTTTGGCGATTGCCTCCATCATGGCTTCATCTCCGAGAATCGCGTCCATTGCATCTACCATCTGGTTAACTACTCCAAGTCGCGCTTTCGCTGCATCAAGATCCTTCTCCTCAACGCCCGTCCGAACTTGTTTCAGAGAGTCTGAGAGGCTTCCGAGGATTCTACGCATCGGATCTTTGTCAAGAGGAGACTCGTCGATAGTCGAACCGAGAATTCCCACTCTAGCCTCGGTCACATCCAAGTCGCGTATAATCTTCTCACTCATTTTGAAGTCTTTCAGAATTAGAGTTCCCGGACCAGCTTGAAGTGAATACTCCGTATTGAGCTCGTCTATGTAAGAACCGCGAACTAGTATTGAATACTCTTTGATGCCCATGAGTTCTTGAGAAGATTTGGCATTGATTTCGAATGTGACTGATTCGCCAGGTGGCAGTGAAGATATAGTGCTGGTCTTGTCGCCCGATACATGTTCGAGCCCATCATCAATATGCCACTCTGCTGTTAGTTGTGCTGCTGCTCCGTCACCAACATTCTGGATGATGACGCGAAGCGGGAACTGTTCAACAAATGTCATATCAACTGGAAGATCAAGTTGCGTGATAATCTTTGGAACCTTGAGTTTCCCACGGAGTAACTCCCTAACCATGTCAAGACCCTTGTCGACGTACTTTGAGAATTCCTGAGCACCAGAATTGGCCAATGCAGTCTTCAGCTCTGTAACAACTGCATTTTCAGCAGCTGCAAACGCATTGACATCCACAGAATGGATTGCACTTTCTAGCATCTGAGGAATCTGACTAAGGCGAACGACGGCAGGAAACATCATTTTGGAGGCATTCTCAGCTGAGAACGTTTTAGCTCGATGGAAACCGTCGGCTTCTTTGCCAATCATGATGTATATCATAGAGCCTGTTATCGCCAACGTGGCGCCCTTCTTGGTTTCAATATCTTCGCCCCACATCAGATGCTCGCTGGCCGCTGCATAGAGATCATCTGCCGCCTGCGAATATGCTGCTATGGCCTGGGCTGATTGACCCATATCAGATAATACATCTCCAGCGGAAGTCATATTCAGTGCGGCATTCTTGAAGCTTTTCGAAGTTCTGTATTTCTCCGCTGCCCTGGAGAACGTAGCGGCCGCCTGTTGATAGAGCTTTTCTGCCCCCGCGAAATCGCCTCTCTGTTCCAAGGCTCCAGCAGCTTTGATGTATTTTTGACCGGCCTCGGTAAAGGATTCTCTTAGGGTTTCCTTGGTAGCTTCCTCAATTATGCGCTTAATATCATCATTCGACATGGGTGTTTCCGCTCCTTCTATGCACCTCTGACTACTGGCCCTTTCTACGCACCGCCTTAGACATGTGTCTATCGGCCGCCGAGGAGGGCTGAGCTAGTAAACCTCTCTGGGAGAATGCTTGAGCCGATCTGGTAGTCCTCCGCCATGACCTTCGAACACGAGCTCAAACCCGCGACCAACACCACCCTTGGCATTGGTTTGGAATCCAATCTTCGAAATGCCACGAGCGTTTCGCTCAGCTGCCCTGCGTTGAATCATACTAGCCCCAGCGGGAACGATTAGTATGAGTTTCTTTTGGGCCTCATCAACCTTCAAGGAAATACCTGACACTGATGGTCCAGATGCTTCATGGAACTTGCTATCACGATATTCAAGGATTATCATAGAACTGGTACCGCCCTTTGGTCCATACTATCAGAACCTGACTTTGTTACGTATAAGCGTTTGCGGGGTTAATCACTACTGATTGAAGTTAGCAATTCGCATACTGAACTCGCCTCGGGAGGACTGTGCATCTGGGCTACGAGTCAAGAAAAAGAAGATTGTCAGGAGCTCATGGAACATGCTTTCTGATGTTCCGGAGGGCTCCTGGCTGAACAACTCAAGTTTTTGGGAGTCGTTTAGTCTGGTGGCGGAGGTGGGGGGGGCGTATCTTCTACACGCGTGTCCACTGGCGTAAGCACTGAGTCGCGCTTCTTCTTGGTGAAGAAGAAACCGCACACAATGCAGACAAGTCCAAGAACTGCAACCAACCCGCCTGCAAGCACAGTATTAGGTGCCAGGAAATCATAAGATTCATTGATGGAGGGTAGCAAAGCGATAACTGCACCCACGATTATTATTATCGCTCCAAGACACACCGGTCCTGAGCGAATATGTTCACGCCACGTTAGATATGACATGTTGTTTATTCTCCCAAATCGAGACAACGGCCGCGCGGTCTCGTCTATGATAGTTGAATCGGAGGGATTGTTTTAAGATTATTGGGTTAGAATAGATTCCGATTTACGAGGGAGCAATTGTGACCGTGCATCCACTAGAAGTTGTATTAATGGATATCCTGGTTTTGGTCCTTGCAGAAACCTGTTTTGCGATCTCCTCGTGAAACTTGCAAGGGAACCCTGATGGAAACGTGATTCCAGCTTTTTTGAGTTCTCCAGCATTCTC
>WTCK01000080.1 GCA_013138615.1 Candidatus Thorarchaeota archaeon
ATCAGAACTAGTACTATGGCGGTCACAGCCAAGAGAACAATATCGAAGTTGGTAAGCAGAAGGATATCACAGATGAGATACCCCCATATCTGCGGCACCTGCGTGGGAGGAATATAGTACATTAAGAAAACCGCTATGCTCATCGAGAGAGCAAAAGACACACCTACAGCGACTTCCATCTTCTGTGTCATGCCAGTTTCTCCAGCATATCCAGTAACCAATGCAACAAATACACTGAACAACAACGCTCCGAGAATTGGATCAAACCAAGGCGCCAGACCTGAATGCTGCAAGAATAGACCGAGTGCAGCGCCACCCAAGGCAGCGTGAGCAACACCAGAGGTCATGAAGGAGAGACCTCGAAAGACCAAGAATGTGCCACTTGTAGACGCGACTACTGCAATCAGGAGAGCACCAATCAGAGCGCGCTGCACAAAGGGCACAGAGAGAGCCTGTATCAAAAGGTCAATGATGGCGATCAACTCCTGAGTCGTGTGTAACACAGTATCTATGCCCTGCATACTCAATTACTCTCGCTGTGGGCCCGTAGACCTTCTCCAGAAGCTCCATATCCATCATGTCGCAGGGTGTACCAACACCAACAACTGTGTTCTTCAGCAATAGCACATCTTGGACCAGTGTATGAATTGGGTTGAGATCGTGTGTGACCATAACTATGCTCACTTCGTGTTCATTACGATAATCACCGAGCGCCTCCACAATCATATCTTGACTCTCATGGTCAGTCCCAGCAAGAGGCTCATCCAACATCAGGATCGGTCCGTCACCTGCGAGAGCTCTAGCAACTAACACCCTCTGACGTTGCCCACCTGAGAGTTCAGGAAAGGGTCTATCCCAGAGGTCTATCATATTCACTCTCTTCAAAGCTTCCCGAGCCATTTCCTTATCCTTGGAAGATGCGAACCGTGGCGGCGGCTTCTTCAGCAACCTAGACATCAGTACAATGTCTTTGACTTTCAGAGGCACAGAAAGCCCAATGCGGTCTCGCTGAGGGACATAACGAACAAGCTTCCGTATCTTCTTGCTCTCGCGAGCTGAGTCATAGCCAAGGACCTTCACTTGTCCCCGAACGGGTTTGATTAGCCCCAAAGCTGTCTTTAGCAGAGTGCTTTTGCCCGAACCATTTGGTCCTACTATGGCCATGAATGTGGGCGACTCGATATTGAAGTTTACATTGTAGAGAGCTAGCTCTCCGTTGGGGTACTTCACTGCCAAGTCCTTGACTTCAAAAAGGAACTGTTGTTCCATCTTGCAAACCTCCACCAGACGCGTCTGCACATTAGCCACACCTTTATGAAGTTAATAACATACCCAACTGCTACCGGCGGGTGAGAAACCATGAAAGTGACTCAAACGAGAACCCTCATGGCCATCCTATTACTATCCCAAATTGTGCTCAGCATAACACCTAGCGCAACTGCTCAAGAAGAACCAGTATTGAGAGTTGTTGCGTCAATCTCACCATTGGCGGGCATTGCTGATGAGATTGGAGGGAATATAGTGGAAACCTTGGCCCTTTTGCCTGAAGGGGTTGAGCCTCACGTGTTCCAGATAACAACGGGAATCCTCGATGTTGCTAACTCTGCAGATCTACTGATTCTCACAGGGCATTTCGCATGGGAAGAAGAGCTGGCTAATCAAACAGGCAAACCGTACATTACCCTTGAAGATTTCGAAGAGTTTGGTGCTGAACTGTCGCCAATGCCAGGAGGAGAAATCAATTACGCGACTGCACAAGAGCATGAACATAATGACAACCCACATGCGTATTGGTTGCTGCCAAAGAATGCCATTGCAATCGCCAATGCTACACGCGACTCTCTCACAGTATTGAGCCCCTCATACTCGGATTACTGGCAGGATATGTTCAACGGGTTTGTCCATGACGTGCAGGGGCTTCAAAATCTAATATCAGAGCTTGATGAGGTACATAGTTTCTCGGAGCTGCAAGTCGTGGTGACGTTTCCTGCAGAAGCGTACGTGGCAGAAGCTTTCGGAATAGATGTGGTAGCTGTACTTCACAAAGGAGAGAACATCTTCATTTCAGGAGGAGAACTGTTAGAGGTGTCTTCTGCACTGATGAACGGGAGTATCGATTTGATATTCGCCTCCGATGTATCGCGTCTTCAAGCAGGCGGTGAATTTGCCATTCAGCTCTCTCAGGACACAGGTTCGATACTTGTATGGGTGCGCGCGGTTTTCTTCACGGGTTTTTCTGATTATGTCGCAACAATGACCTATAATCTTGGAGCATTGAATAATGGACTCGAAGGAACTTCGCCTGAATCAGTTGATGGTTCACTCAATCTGTTCCTAATAATGCTCGCAGGGATACTCGGTATACTCGCACTGGTTGAGGGTTTTGTATTATTTCAGAGAGCGAAAACGGACAAGTAGAAACAATCATGCTCGAATCTTTGTGCCAAGCCGCATGTTGTATACCTTAAACTCAAGTTCGGTCAGCTCATCTTGGATTTTTCTGAACGAACTGTCGAACTCTTCGGGACCAATCGTCCCAGCCTTCTTCTCTACTACAAGAGCCTTGAGAGCCTTTTGACGATCGTGTATCTGCTTCTTGAGTTTCTCCCACTCCTCACGGTTGCCATAAATGGAATCGCCCCAGTTTCGGCTCGCTTCGCTATCTTGCCCGAGTTTCTGCACAATGTCATTCAAGGATTTTCTAATAGTGTCAGGATCCTTGTCTTTCTCGGGGTTTTTGTTACTCAATCGGGTCACCAACACTGGCTTCTCAAGGCTGTAATAATATATTCCTTGAGATACAGACGAAATCCAAGAAATATGTGATGTGGTTTATCCAATTATGAGCGGGAGGAAGAGCACGATTGGCATGAATAGGAGTGTTCCCACAGTGACTGTTGTTGCTGCAGTTTCGGCATCAAGTTTGAACCCGTTTGCATAAGTTACAGTCAGCACTGCAGGAGGCATCAAGGCCTCCAAGAGAATCACTCTGGCGGTCAGGTTGGAGAGCCCTGATACAAGCAGTACGGCACCGATAACAGCTGGCACAAGCACCTGACGTATCGAGATGACCTCGAGCGCGGATCTCAAGCCACTAAGGGAGAAACTTGTGCCGACACCAAGTCCAACGACAAACAGAGCCAAGTAGGTCGTCACAGTGCTATTGTATTCGAGCACTGATGTGACTTCTGCTGGCAGAGTGAATCCAAGGGCGTAAAGAACTACTGCTAGGCCCGCAGCAAGGAAGGGGGGGAAAAGAACTGCCTTCCGCACAATGGA
>WTCK01000280.1 GCA_013138615.1 Candidatus Thorarchaeota archaeon
TCAAACTCGTTCTTCTCCCCGAATATCTCGACCACTAGGTCACCTTTCTTGACTGTATCCCCCTCTTTCTTGAGCCACTTCAGAATGACTCCATACTCCATGGCGACGCTCATGCGTTGCATGATCATAGTAGTGACCATAGGTTTCACCTTACACGATTTCGCGTACTGCGCTAATGATTCTATCCTTGTTTGGAATGAATGCCTGTTCAAGAGGCGGACTGAATGGAACCGGAGTATCAGGCGCGTTGACTCTCTTGATTGGTGCATCAAGCCAATCGAATGCTTCCTCTTGAACGATGGCAGCAATCTCAGCAGTGGTCGCTCCAGTTTTCGTTTCCTCTGTCACGAGAACAAGACGTCCAGTCTTTTTCACTGAGTCAATGAGGGTCTTCTTGTCCAAGGGTACCAATGTGCGTGGATCAATAACTTCGGCACTGATTCCTTGCTTGGCCAGCTCGTCTGCGGCCTCAATAGCCTTGTGCACCATGAGGAATGTCCCCCATATCGTGACATCGTCGCCCTCTCTGTGAACTCTTGCCTTGCCGAACGGGATTAGATACTCTTCGTCAGGTACCTCCTCCTTTCGGTCATAGACAAGCTTGTGCTCGAAGAACATCACTGGGTCAGGGTCTCGGATGGCTGTCTTGATGAGCCCCTTAACATCATAGGCAAAGGATGGTACAGCAATCTTGAGCCCAGGTGTGTGCATGAACCAAGCTTCAAGGCTCTGTGAGTGATGAGAGGCAAGGTTCTTTCCTCCTCCAAACACACTTCGCAGCACAAGTGGGACTGAAGTCTGTCCTCCGAACATATACCTCAGTTTCGCCGCTTGATTGCAGACTTGGTCCATGGCCAGTGTGATGAGGTCTCCAAACATAATCTCTGCAACTGGAATCATCCCGGTGATGGCCGCTCCCAGCGCAGCTCCTGCAATTGCGTTCTCAGATATCGGAGTGTCTCGGACTCTGTCATCTCCGAATTCTTCGGCAAGGCCTTTTGTGACCTTGAAAGCCCCTCCCCAGTTACGACCAATGTCTTCTCCCATAAGGAAGACTCTCTCATTACGTAACATCTCTTCACGAAGACCTTCCTTGAGGGCATCTCTGTAGGTTTTCTCAGGCATCTAGGCCACCTCCGCGAAGACATCATCCAGTACTTCCTGTGGCTCTGGGTACTCGGATTTTATTGCGAAATCCGCAGCAGTGTCGACTTCCTTCTGCAGCTTTCTTCGAATATCCTTGGCTTCTTTCTTTGTAAGCGCCTTCTTCTCCAAAGCAATGGTCTGAATGGTTTCAACAGCATCCTTGCTGAGCCAGAAATCGACCTCTTCCTTGGGCCTGTACTTAGCCGGGTCGAATCTTGAATGACCTCGCATTCGATAAGTCTGACATTCTATCAGGCTGGGTCCGCCACCTTCTCTGGCTCTTTTCACAGCCTCTAGGGTGGCTTCATAGACCTCTGCCGCGTTGTTTCCATCCACTACAGAGCTTGGAATGCAGTATGCCTCAGCTCTTTGTGCAATGTTCTGACTGGGACAGGTTAGCGTAATCGGTGTGCCCATCGCATAGAAGTTGTTCTCAACGATCCAGATTACAGGCAGTTTCCAGATTGCGGACATGTTGAGGGACTCACCGAAAGTTCCGTTGTTTGAAGCACCATCACCAAAGAAGCAAGCGACAACCTCTTTGGTTCCTCTCATTTGACATGAGAGCGCAGCACCTACCGCGATGGGTAAACCTGATGCCACAACACCTGTGGCTCCGAGCACTCCAGCTTTGAACTCCGTGATGTGCATTGAGCCGCCCTTGCCCTTGCAGGAGCCGGTTCGTTTACCGAGTAATTCAGCCAGTGCCGCCTTCATGTCTGCACCCTTAGCAACGACATGACCGTGACCTCTGTGTGTACTCTGAACCCAATCGCTCTTCTTCAGTGCCATGGTCACTCCAGCCGCCACTGCTTCTTGCCCTAGGTATAGATGCAGCGTGCCTGGAACAAGATTCTCTCCGAAGAGGTCCCAGACCTTTTCTTCAAAGAGGCGAACCTTCAACGTTCGCGTGTACAAATCGACGAGCTTCTTCTTTGTGACTGTCATTATGGAATCCGCCTGCCCGACAGAGAGCTTCTGGGCGCCTCCGTTGGTTACACCAGATAAAGGCTTCGAAGTAGATATCATGAAGGATAGGTGCGACGTCCATTCAGTTCCGATTATGGAAGTAAAACCGGATTCTTAGGACGCGTTCTTGTTAGAGTTGAAAAAAAAACAAAGGAAGAGCCAATCAACGAGCCCTTCACTTGTCTTTCACTTCTTCAGGAGGAGGTAACTGATCGACTTTTCTGGGTTCTTGCTTGAACTCAACATCTCTCTCTGATTCCAGCGATTCTGTATACAGTACCTCGCCTGTAACGATGGCATTACGCTCGATGTATATCGTGCGACCATAGACGCTCTTCACCCTGGCGCGCTCCTCGATTCGGATGTCATCACCATAGAGTGAGTCCGTTCTTGCACGTTCGCGGATTAGAATCTCCTTTGAGTGCACGAAGCCGCTGACTTCGGCCTTCTTGCCAATGCGGAATCCATCTTCGGCATAGGTTTCTTTGGCATCAAGTCTCCCGCCAACTATAATTCGATATGTCTTAATCTTGCCGCCCACCTCAATTCTGCCGCCTACCTTTATCTTCCTTTCACAGGTCAGATCTTCTCCGACTTCGATTTTCCCTCCGACTTCGATATCATCCCTTAAGTGGAGTGAAC
>WTCK01000252.1 GCA_013138615.1 Candidatus Thorarchaeota archaeon
CAACAGAAGATGATGAAGAAGAGAAGTCCATTGAAACATCGGCTATAGTGATGGCAACTGGATTCAAAGAGTTCAAACCCACAATGATAGATGAGTACAGATATGGGAAGAATCCCGATGTCCTCACCCAATTCGAGCTATCGTGCATGCTCTCGGAAGGGACTCTCGCACGCCCCTCGGATGGTGGAGAAGTCAAGGACATTGTCATGGTGCAATGTGTTGGAAGTCGAGATGAGGAATACAAGCGTGACTGCAGCAAACTATGTTGCACATTTGCGATTGACAACTCACTATCAATCATCGAGAGAGTTCCAGATGCGAAGATACGCATTATCTACATGGACATCCGCGTGCCATTCGAGCATGAGATGATATACAAGGAATCACGCGACAAGGGCGTTGATTACATTCGCGGTCGTATCAGTAGAATATGGGAGAAGGATGGAAAGACACACGTCCAGTTCTACGATTCCCTCCTGAATCAGTATTTTGAAATCACTCCTGATTTAGTTGTCCTATCATCAGCAATTCTTCCGCCAGATGGCACCAGAGAACTCTCGGAAACCCTTGGTTATCTGATTGAAGATGATGGTCATATCAAGGAGCTATATGGCAAGCTTCGACGGACTGAAACTCGCAGACGCGGGGTAATAGCTGTAGGTGGAGTCACTCGTCCACAGTTCGTTTTTGAGGCGGTAACTGATGCCCAAGCAGGGGCATTGATGTTACATACTGAACTTCAGGGCGGCAGCATCGAGGGAGTGGCACGTGGTGCAGTTCTAGACGTTGATGATTGTGTGGGATGCAGCCTCTGCGCGCAGCAATGTCCTCGTGGAGTGCCCCTGATGATTGAGCAGACAGACAAAGAGGAAGAGGATGAAGAGCAGAAATTCATCTTCATTGCATCGATCGATACTCTACTCTGTCACGCGTGTGGAGTCTGCCAGAGCCTTTGCCCCACTGGAGCAACGCAGCTAAACTTCCTCTCCAATGACCAGCTCTGGTCCGAGATAGAGGCGACCCTCGAAGGAGCAGGTCCGGATTATCCAATCACGCTGTGTTTCTATTGTGAGGAGTGTTCGGTCTCCACAATTGATATTGTGGGAACTAGAAAGATGAACTACCCCGCAAGTACTCGTCTAATTCCTGTCCCATGTGCTGGTCGGGTTTCCATTATTGACATCTTGAAAGCACTCGAAAGCGGAGCCAGCACAGTGATGATTGCAGCCTGTGAAACTGATAGATGCCATATTGGAGGCACCGGGAATGAGATAGCACAGGTCCAAGTGGATGTGGCAAGAGAGATACTTACTGCCATCGGTTGGAACGGCGAACGGGTTGATATGTTCAGAATGTTCAGCGCAGAACCTGAAAGATTCACGACTGCAATCAATGAGATGGTGAAGCGTTCAAAAGAATTGGGTCCAACTCCTGTCCACAAAGGAACTTCAGGCAAATGGATGGAGGCGAGCAAGTGAGCGACGCTGCAACGGAGAAATCAATGGCTCCCAAACGCCAGCGCATGATGGACATGGTTCTCTTCATTGGAGGTCTCAAGGAAGAGTCCGCAATACCTCCAAGCAAGGTCAATGAGGAAATCGAGAATCTGAAACGTGATATTGCACCTCTCACAGAATCTATTCTGGAGTTTCCAGATGCATACCTGGGCGAGTTCATGGGAGTGGCTCAACGAACAAGAATGATAGAAGAGATTCATAATCCATCTATTCTCACTGAAGCGGTTGCCAGTTTGGAATCAGCCCTCACCAAAATAAACTCCGAATCTGTTTCAGGCCTTCTGGGACTACTTACGGACTCGCTAAATCACACGAAAGGTACTGACGAAGCACCAAAGGAGGGTGCGGCAGGGGACATTGAGGCAATACTGAAGATTCTGCCTGAATTAGTTGACAAAATAGATTCAATCATAGGTGAATACGAAGAAACGGCAAGGTCCAGTGCAGAAGCAGCAACAATTGAGTTAACATCGCTGATTGACACCTTGGAGAATCTCACCTCTGACATGGGATCGGATCCTGACACAACACTTGGTGGATTCCAGAAGCTTGGTGCAAAGACCAGATATGGTCCGTTTCTGCGGGCTGCGGCACAGCTCAAACGCGGCAAGAGAGAGGGACGAATCGATGATGAGCTGTTCCTTCAACTACTTACAGCCAACTTGCTCACCGAGCTCCTCCGCGGCGTCATCATGTATATTTTGAACAAAATGGGCTCAAGAACTGTTCCTCAACTCGGCGAGCTCATGAAAACACACACCTCTAAGGTTCAGAAGGTCATTGTGAGCATGTTCGAGAGGGGAGAAGTTGAAATGGTGGGGCTTGACGGTGATTCTCCAGTCTTCGCACGAGTCATGACCGAAACGCCGGGCACAACGCTCGTGTTGAAGCAGATCATTCAACAACTCCGTGGAATACTCGGCTCCCTTGATGAATCACTCCGCACATCAACGGAGTCCATACTTGGGGCATTGGATCGGCACTTGGAACGATTACTCCTACTTGGTGCCTACGAGGAGGCATCTCTTGCTGAACCACTGAATGAATTGCGGGAGCACACTGATTCAGCGACTGAGGCTGTCTTAAGCACTCCAACCTCAGACACTTCTGAAGAGCTGCAGCTACTGGTTTCTGCTGGTCTTGAGGCATTTACACGATTTAGGCTCAAGATAACATTAGAGAAGGGGCCGAATCTTGTTTCCGATACCAATGTTTACGGTGAGAAGCTCGATCCAGAAGTCTACAAGACCATGATGGATAGCTATCTTGACAACGAGCTTGAGCGCGGCACCATGCTGATTCTGATTCGTGAGCTTGGAGCCATGAACGCCAAGGACTTGGCTGAGAAGACCAAGATTCCACAGGACAGAGTATTCAGTCATCTTCTAAGGATGAAGCGGGACGAACTCTTGCTCCTCGCTGGTGAGGAACACGGATATGTTCTGTACGATGTACCCCGAACACTTAGCGAGGCCGAAATTGCTACAAAAACAGTTTCCGACCTTGCGCTCCAACTCGCCTCCGCCAGAGTTGAGCTTGAATCAGTATTGGGTGACTTCAAGGCTGAAAACATCGGGACGCTAGCAACCTCATTGGAAGCCTTCTCAAAAGCGCGCGACAAACTGGAAACGGTAACAGTCAAAGGCTCAGTCATTGCCGAGTCAGTTTTGAAGGGCGTGGAAGACAAAGTAAAGTCTGCTGTAGCAATGACTTATCGGACCCGCGCAAAGCTCCCGAGCACGCGCCCCAAAGTAACGATTGAAGAGCTAATGGATGTGGATGTTCCGTCAGTTCTTGAGGAATATCGTTCTCAAGTGGGCTACGCTCCTCTCCTAGGCTTCGGGACCATTGAATGGGAACAGTCTAAATGTCTAGGGTGCAAATCGTGTGAGATTGACTGTCCCGAGGATGCAATCGAACTTAAGCCAGTGATAGATGTGCAGGAATTCTTCGAGCTATCTGAAGAGTCCATGAAGAACCTTCCAGTGAATAAGGCACTATTCTACCAGACTGTACGCAGCCTCGCAACGAAGAAACCCGTAGGACGCATCAAGCTGGCGAACGAAGCTCCTGGTTTTGGCACAATTGAGGTGGATCTCTGGCTCTGTGTGGGATGCCGGACCTGTGTAAGACGATGTCCAGGACCTGAAAATGGAGCTCTTGAACTCGTGCTGAAGTGGAACTTGCCCGAGGTTGTCAAACAGATTACGTCCGAAACTTAGCCCCGCTCTGGCTATTCGACAGTAGCTCAACTCTCTTCCAATGCCTATTCATAACTGAAATATACCCCCACATTGAATAGTTGTCACTAGAACTATCACAAGGGAGTATGCTATCATGATTGACTTCTCGCTATCCAAGGAACAACTCGAGCTGCAGAGAAAGGCGCGCGAGTTTGCACAGCAGTACATGATTCCTTTCGCCAAGTACTACGACAAGACCGGTGAGTTTCCGCTGCCGATTATGAAGCGATGCTGGGAGTCTGGACTGATGAACCTTGGAATTCCAAAAGAGTATGGGGGACCTGGACTAGGAAT
>WTCK01000062.1 GCA_013138615.1 Candidatus Thorarchaeota archaeon
AATGAGCGACGCCATAAAGAATACTACCACAATCAATATCGAAAGAGATAGTACAATGCCAATCCCCATCGTAGCAAACAAGGTCTTGTCCGTCAGGAACTCCTGAAGATATCTTCCGAGTCTACCATGGGGAGTTCTGATTACATTCTCATTAACCCACGTGTGGGAAACACAATCTGTGTACTCGGTTTCCCCTGACAGGTCTAAGTTCGAGGTGTCAAAAATGCTCTCCATTTTTTCTTGAAGATGAATATAACCTGTGGTTCGGCGATAACGCTGGAGTGTCGCTGCGACGATGATGACCCCAATGAAAAATAAGGTGAGGATAAGTTCCATATCATTCAACCGCTTCTATAGTTAGATGCTTGGCATAATTCCTTCAGTTGAAGCAAGCGTTAGAATTGTTTGTATTCACTTAAGGGTAATCGCTTTGTGCAAAGTGTTTAGCCAGACGTGGTGTGTCAGCAGATTATCGTTTGCTTCAGTTCCTGGGCTTGGTCCACCAATGAAGATTCTGATTTCCCCTCGGAGTTGTGATTCTCGTCTGTTGCCAACACGTAGCCTGACATTGCTTCCATCTGTCCTAAGTAACAATCCATGTTCGAAATACGCTCTTGGGCTTTCACAGAAAGTGTAGTCGAGCTCCTTCTGAGGTCGCGGATACATGTCAGCATCAAGTTGGCCAATTGATACACTCACAGAAACTGGCTGGCTTTCATAGCGTGGAACAAGTTTCGTTTGCCCGGGTAGCTCGGGGACAACTGCCCGGAACCTGGAATACTCAGTTTGCGTTATGCGGCCCTCAACGATGCCGCTGAAGTCACCGCCGTTTCCACTGATTACAAGCAAGGAGTTCTTCGAGTCCATCCGAATCTTTCCATCAGACGGTCCAAATTTCGTAACGCCCCAAGGGTTGCTTGGAGACTCCGCATTCTCCTCCCAAAGGAACCAAGGAATTGTGGTCATTGGAAGCATTCTCTCGGGGTGCTTTTCCTTTTTCTCCATCAACTTCCAAGTGTCATCATTAATGACAAACAGGGACATACACACGCCTGGGTTACGGGGATGGAAACGCTCGATGATGTCAGGAAAAGAGTCCCCCCCCGCCAGAATCTCCTGTACCACCTGAACGAGTTGACTGTGTTGTAGCTTTGTCCTCCCTCTGTCATCCATATCGATGCGTTGCTCAGGCGTCAGAGGGACCTCGATCATTTGCATTCTCTCAAAGGACTCGATGGCCTCACGAGTAAAATCACAATGGGTTGACACAATAGTCGCTTTGGACAGAATGGGATAGGCTTTTCGGTCTATGCCAATACAACTGAGCGAATAGCTTGAAAAAGGCAATGAAGTTCGTGACGCCGAGTTAATCTTGAAGAAGTGTACTGTGCAGGAACTCTCATCCGAGAATCTAGACGATTGGGTTAGGGTTTACAATCAAGGTCACCAGAGGTACAAGGGGTTTGTGCCATTCACTGAGGGTGATTTGACACATATGCTTCGCAACAAGACCATAGACGGCTCATCGATGTACTTGGCGTTAGAGGGAGTTAAGCCCGCCGCAACAGGGTGCCTCTGTTTTCCATCTCGGTCAGACACAGCAATTCTAACTGACTTCAGTGTTGTCCCAGGAATGAATCTCGCCGCAAGTGCCCTAATCGAGCACTGCTTGAAGCTTTCCAGAGAGAAGCACGCCCGTGGGCTTGTGAATTGGGTCCCTGAGGTAGCAGTTGCAGCTTCGGATGCCCTAGGTGACTTCACATTCGAACCTTATCAAGTTCATCTGATTATGAGAAATGCTCTCCTACTGGAGCCGGAGCATACACCAGAGAATGGTGTCACTGTCAAAGAAATAAATTCCTCTGAGAAGAGTCACGCAATCCCTGAGTTGCCTCAGCTTCTTCGCGAATGTCTTGACCTTCGAGAGGTTCGTGATATCAAGGCAAAGCATTGGCTACCACAAGTTACTGCGGTTGACGACGCCACCCCCAATCTTACGCTTATTGGGTTTGTATCGAAATCGAACAGGCGTGAAGCATGGATACAGCTCGTGGATTCGGAAGGTTCAGGCCTCCCTCACATTCCTCCATCGGAGAGCCTAGTCCAGAACGTGCTTGCGGTTTTATTCAAGAAAGGGGTTCGTGATGTCAAGACAGAGATTCGGTCGGATTTTCGCGTGAAGTCACCTTTCGCGTCAGCGGATTTTGAAGTCATGGAAACGATTTACGAACTGATTCTCCCTCTTTCGCATGAATAGTCTACGGTTTCGCGCCATAGATCATACGCGGAGAAATACTGGGCAAGATTATAATACAAGGGTAATACGTTGTCGAAATCGTCTTTCGCCGGGAGGATAAGACACCAGAGCCGCGCGAACAAACCTAACAGACGCGGACGTTCATCCGATAGTCGGATTGGTAACAGGAAACCCCTTTCGTGGGCGCCCGAGTTGGGCGCTCACCCCCTATTCTTCTTCTATGTCGCCCCAGCGATGACAACGAATCCAATGGTCGGTTTCAACTTCACGGTACTCCGGTATTTCCTCCTTGCAGATATCGATGACAAATCTGCACCTTGGATGAAATGGACAGCCCTCCGGGATGTTGGTCGGATCGGGCGGGTCTCCAGGAATCCCTCGTAGAGTAGGACGTTTGCCGCCTGCAGCCATTCTCATCATGGCGATTGTAGGGAAACTTGACATGAGCCCCATGGTGTAGGGATGCCCCGGTTTATGGAATATCTGGACCGCGGAACCTAGCTCCAAGAATTTCCCAGCGTACATTACTGCAACTCTATCAGACAATTCTGCGACGACCCCCGCATCGTGACTTATCAGAAGCAACGAAACATCAATCTCGTCACGAACCATTCGGAGCACATTTAGAATCTGTCGTTGAATTGACACATCGAGAGCGGATGTTGGTTCATCTGCTATAATTAAACATGGCCCAGCTATTAGCGACATTGCAATGAGTATGCGCTGGGCTTCTCCTCCGCTGAAAGAACTTGGGTCCATTACGAAACGAGTGTCAGAGTCAGCAAGCTTCACGAGGTCAAGAAACTCAAGGACCTTCCTCTTTAGCTCTATGAGCTTGAAATCGCTTTCATGGATCTCCACGGGTTCTCCGGTCTGCATTCCGACGCTGAACTGAGGGTTCAGTGCATGGACAAGCCCTTGGGGTATCATCGATATCTGGGAACCTCGTAACGCTGTGAACTTCTTTTCAGGCAGCCCCGTTAGCTCGATGCCCTTGAAGTATACGTGTCCTTGAACTCCCGGCCGTTCTTCTTCCTCTTGGA
>WTCK01000067.1 GCA_013138615.1 Candidatus Thorarchaeota archaeon
ACCATAAGTATGGGGACTCGACGTGGACACTGTAACAACATTACCGAGATTAAAACTGGCTAAGACATCATCAAGATCCACCTCTGTGTTGACACATCCAGCCTTCCTGAGCATGACTGCTTGAGTAGGAATGCCATATTCACCAGTCTTCGCAAGGGCCATCATCGCCTCATCGTAGCATGCAATTCCAAGTATCGCCTTGGGCCGGGCATTCTTGATGATCCTCATAGCGTGTGAGCCGCCTCCGACCATATACCATTTGATTCCCTTTTCTTCAGCATTTCGCGTTATCTCTGCAATGATACACGCGCCGCACTTCAGACAGTGATATCCCTCATCATCGATTGGTGCCTTGCATCGTTCGGGGTCTCTCAAGCAATGCGGAATTAAGAGCACTCTTTCATCAGCCGGCACCCGCACGTATCTCCTGAGGCTCATAACATTCATGGCTTCGATAAGAGCGAAATTGACGAGATCCTCGTCCTCAACACCCAGTTCAGTTGTGGCCAGTTTTGCGAGTTCAGCTGCTTCTAGAGAAGGCTTTGAGGTGGCAATTCTCATCAGGTGTTCCTTTATCCTAATGCGCATGTCTACCCCAGCTAGGTCCAGGTCATCGTTAGCTGTACTCTCTTCTCTTAACAAGTCATTCACCGCGGATGCTTATCAACGATTGAATGATTTAATAGAGTTTTCCACATGGCACGCAATCAATCTCTGACAAGGGGCACGGATGATTATCTTACCAAACCTCAATCGGGCGGAGAGTGAAATGCATAAGAGCCAAGCTCGCGGCAGAACAATATCAGTCATGGATTGATTCTTCATGCGAACATCAATAGTGAAACTAGTCGTGCTACAATTTGCTTTATTTTCAGTAGCTTGCATTTTGGCATTCATTGCGTGGGCTATCTCACTTATGGATGGCTCCAATCTACTCAAGATGTTGGTTGGAGAATACATTGGCGGTCACATCGTAAGGTGGACAATCCAACTGCCGCTTTGGGGTCCATTGTTGCTTGTCAGTTCGGTACTTTCTATCATGGCTGTATGGTATCTCCAATCTGCCCGCAAAGAAGGAGGATATCTCGGCATCATCTCATTTGTCATAGCTTTCGTGACGAATCTACTCTTCGCTAGGAACTTGCTTGTGCATTGGGCAATAGGTTGCTCCATCGGGTGGACGTTGATTGTGCCACTTGTCATCGGGTGGAGCGACTTAGACGGTGTTAAGGCGTTGGAGTAAAGCAATTCACAATGCATCCATTTCGCTAAGCAAGTCATCAAACCCTCATGAACTTGTTATGGACCGAGATTGTGTGCCCCAACCATATTCCTTGAGAATATTCCTCTTGAATGATGATGCGTTTTTGTGATTTGGAAACCAGCCTCTCATGCTGGCGTCATTTGGTCGCTTCTATCATGAACTGGAATGTTCTACTCTGGTTCCAACCTTTTGCAGCTGTAGGGAACAACCGAAGAACTGTATGGTCGGGATCATCATAACCCTTAGGATAGTATTTCTCCCAGCCGTCGTGCCATAATGATTTCTTCAGGCTGAGATCTGACACGATTTCTATCACCCCACTCAACATCATACCTTTCCACTCTTCGGGCTGGCAGTAGTAGACAGAAACCTTTGGATTCTCCTTCATCTGCTCGACCTTTGTAGAGGTGGTGTTAGTGGAAAAAATAATCATAAAGTCGTCGTCATGATCTACGAAGAGCGGTGCCAGCTTCGGCCATTTCTCCTTGTTACGGAGATTGAACATGGCTCTGGTCTGTGGAAACCCCTCTTCATCGACATTTGTGAAATATGCCGCTGGGGTCGCTTCCATCACTCTGAGGCCCATCTCTCGGAACTCTATATCTTTCAATCCAGTCAGCTCCTATGTTAGAAACCAATTAACTGTAGATGATTCAATACAGCAATATTCAGCACCGAGCCAATTTAATGGTGGCATCAACGCCAAAGGCGAAGCTCGGACAGATTAGTGGCTAATCAGGCGACGAGCTTGTTTCACAACGTTCTCCACACTAAACCCGAACTTCTCAAACAACACATTTGCAGGGGCAGAGGCACCGAATCGATCGATAGAGATGATTCCACCTTGGTCACCTACCCATCGTTCCCATCCCTGGGAAATGCCTGCCTCCACTGCGAGCTTGGCACCTACTCGAGCAGGAAGCACGGATTCTCTATAGGCCTCGTCTTGATTTTCGAATAGCTCCCAACACGGAAATGACACAAGACGCACGACTACGCCCTCAGACGCCAGCTGTTCTCCTGCTTCTATTATCAGTTCTACCTCTGAGCCTGAGGCCATCAATATCACTTGGGGGTTTCCCTTTCCAAGGTCCCGCAGAATATACGCTCCTCTCGCGAGACCATTAGCCTGATTAAACACACTGCGGTCCAGAGTGGGGAGGTTTTGTCGTGTCAATGATAACAGCGTGGGGCCATCCTTTCGGAGGATGGCTACTCTCCATGCCTCAATGACCTCATTTGCGTCTGCGGGACGAACTACCCAAAGACCCGGTATAGCACGTAGCGATGCGAGATGTTCTACTGGCTGATGAGTTGGGCCATCTTCACCCAAACCTATGCTATCATGCGTGAACAGCCAGATGCTTGGGTGCTTGGACAGAGCTGAAATCCGAATTGAGGGCCGCATATAGTCTGCAAAGACCAAGAACGTGCCGGAGTATGGTCTTAGACCTCCATGCGCCACCATCCCATTGACAGCTGCTCCCATTGCATGTTCTCGCACTCCGAAGAAGATGTTTCGATTCTCTGGACAATCGGCTTGGAATGAATCGGAGCTGTCAATCCAAGTCTTGTTTGATCCGGTGAGATCCGCAGAACCGCCAATAAGTTCCGGTAGGTGTGGGGCAAGTGCATTGATTACTTTCCCTGAGCTTGCTCGTGTCGCGAGGCCTTTCGGATCCGCAGGAAATGAAACCAAGCCAGCATCCCATCCATCGGGCAGTTTCCCAGCCATGCGTCGTTCCAGCTCTGCTGCTAGAGCGGGATGCGCCTTACGGTAGTCATTCAATCGTGATTTCCATTCAGTTTCTATCTCTGCACCTCGCTTCACAGCCTCACGGAAATGCTCAAGCACATCATCAGGAACATGGAAACGTGGTTCAGTCGGCCAACCGAGATTCTTCTTAGCACCATCAAGTTCCTCATCTCCCAGTGGGGAACCATGTGAGGCTGCTGTATCTTGTTTGCTAGGGGCACCATATCCAATATGCGTGCGACAAAGAATTAACGATGGACGGGAGTCTTTCTTTGCTTCCTTAATCGCCTTATCGATTGCGTCCACATCATTGCCATCATCAACGCGCTGTATATGCCACCCATATGCTTCGAACCGAGCACCCACGTTCTCCGTAAACGCGACATCAGTGCTACCGTCAATGGAAATTCTGTTATCATCATACAGAAATACAATCTTGCCAAGCCGCAGATGCCCTGCTAGAGATGCGGCCTCGGAGGCGATGCCTTCCATCAGGTCCCCGTCTGTCACAATTGCGTAGGTGTAGTGGTCTACTATCCCATGTTTCGGTCGATTGAATACAGCTCCCAAATGAGTTTCCGCCATCGCCATCCCAACTGCATTGCCGAAGCCCTGACCAAGGGGCCCAGTCGTGACCTCAACGCCTGGAGTTAGACCGTACTCGGGGTGTCCTGGAGTAATGCTGCCCCACTGACGGAAGTTCTTCAAGTCCTTCATCGACAGGTTGTATCCCGTAAGGTGCAGGAGCGAATAAAGAAGTGCAGAGCCATGGCCCCCAGAGAGGACGAAGCGATCGCGATCAGGCCATTTAGGACTCTTGGGGTTATGTCGAAGATGTCGTGTCCATAATGTGTACGCCATGGCAGCCGCACCCATCGGCATTCCGGGGTGTCCCGAATTCGCGGCTTGAATAGCGTCAGCAGCAAGGAAACGAATCGCATTAATCGCACGATTTTGAAGGTCAGAAGAAGGGGACATCAGTTTCATCTCTCCAGTTGACTCTGATAGCGCTCAGGTCAAGCATTGTTGAGTCCCCTCTACTCCGGCTTTTGATTGTTCCGTTGCCCGACAATGAGAGTTCGTTAGTCGAATCGTGATTTCCCGCAGATCAGTTTCTTAGAGCAAAAGCGAGATAGCTTCTCTTGGCCTCTTCTTCGCCATTCGGAGCAACATCTTTCTCTTGAGTTCCCTCTTTGTTATTATGCCCCCGATTCCAGCCGCTATCAGGAAATTTGCATGCGAGTCGTCTCTGAAGAAGCGACACATAGTTTCCATATTCTTCCTGCTCTTGTAGAACGTGTTAGCCATGAAATCCATCGCCTTCAACTCACTGATAATCTCTCTTTTGCAGTCTTTCTCATATTCCCTGAGGGAGCGGGGGTTGGCTTCCTTCACGGCTTTGCTGAGAGCAGATGCTGCGAGTATACCAGATTCTATAGCCTCAGGAATTCCTTCTCCAGTGAATGAGTCGACCAGACCGGCCGCGTCCCCTACAAGGATAGTCCTACCCTTGACAATATTCTTGGCTCGTTTGACGGGAAACCGCGCCGCCGTGTCAGATAGGATTTGAGGCTCAATATCATGCTCGTTCTTGAATGCGGCATACCATTTCTCATAAGCCGGTCTCAATTCTCCGCCCTTGTCTTGTATGCTGCACGCACCCAGACTCAAGACGCTTTGTTTTGGGAAGCACCATACATAACCATGCGATAAGCCGCCATAGTACAAGAGTAGAAGGTCCGCGTTGTATCCGCTAGGCTCACCGCAAATCTCCCGTACTGTACTACTGCCCACCTCAGCTTCAACCTCAATTGCTATCATCGCTGAGTCGTTTCGCCATCCGTCGTAGAAATCGAGACTTTTCGCAACTATACTATTGATGCCGTCTGCGCCCACGAGATACATCCCTGTGACTTCTTCACCCTCCTTTGTGGTGACTACAGCATGACTCTCTTCTTCCCTCACTTTTGCAATCAGGGTATCTTCCCGAATTTCAACACCCACTTCTGCGGCTTTCTTCAGCAGAAGATGGTCAAAGTCTTCGCGGCTGATGATGCTACCTGGCACTGATCGGTCTTCAGGAATACAATCTACTCGGAAACCAGATGGCGCAAACATCGTAGCGCCGCTTATCTTTCTCTGAAGGATGCTCTTGATGTCGAAGTCAAGGAGTCTGTTAACGCCGGAATGTATTCCCCCGGCGCACGGCTTGTATCTAGGAAACCTGGCCTTGTCGAACAGAACAACGCTGAGTCCAGCTTGGGATGTTCTCCTTGCTGCAGTTGATCCTGCCGGACCGCCTCCAACTATTATGACATCGTAGTCGACCATTAACCCAACTCCACGCATCGATTGTATTCGTTTCACAATCTTCGTAAGCTGTAGCTTTGGTCATGAAACGAACCAAATCAAGAAGCTTGTGGTAAAAACCCCTTGTCAGAAAGCGTGGTCTGCCACGGGGATATTATCAGACTTTGAGAACAATATTGATTGATGAATCCTAGAATGTGGAAAAAAAGGCAACGGAGGCACACTATATGCCTCCATCATTACACTATTTCTTGAGCTTAAGCACGATGACTGCGATTACAATAACTGCCACTACACCTGCACCAATCAATGGGAGGTTGGCAAGGAGAATATCTGCTCCAGCCGTAGATGGCTCAACACCGAGAATCG
>WTCK01000056.1 GCA_013138615.1 Candidatus Thorarchaeota archaeon
AGAACATTGTTCTGCCAACAGTATTTTCAATTGATGTCAATTTATCTGCATAATCAAGTGACGAGAATAACCATCGGATTGCTGTCGTCTTTCCACTCATTGCTGGTCCAAAAAAGACTATTTTGAGACCAACAGTTCGATTACCATAGTCTATAATCATGTATTGATTCCCCTCTAATTCATGTACCCCACATACTGTCAACCCATGCTCCTAGTCCCGATAGTGTGCCCATCTTTACACAATCTGAGAAGTCCTCATGCCATTCTGATCTGATAAAGCGGATTAAATCGGTCAACTCTCCGCCATCCCATCCAATTGCCTCATAGAGATTTCTCTCTGTTAGAGTTGTAGATGCACCAAGTTCTCTGGCAAGTCTGATTCTAGAGAGTAGCGTTACTGCTCTACGTGCAGCATGAACATAATTATTGATTTCTTCTTCAAATACATCTTGTGTGAGTTTCTCAGATTCATCATCTAATTTTAATACTGCAGTTACAATATGATCAGGTACATTCGTGCCGCGAAGTGATTTCGTCAAAAGACGACGGATTCTCTCCAAAGATTGCTTTTTCCTAATCAGAATTTTATTGACAGCCTTCTTTTCTACATCAAGACTACTATCAATTTGTTTTACAAGAGTAAATGTCATTGATGATGGGGATTTGATTCTAAGTATCCCACAATTAGCTGAGTTAGTTAGGACATGAGCTGTAACATCTTCAAGGGTCTTCTCATTCACTTGGACACCGAGAACAGTAGAGCCTAATGGTATAGCTAGAATCCAACCTGCAAAACGAGAGATTCGGTCTAGAGCTAACCTCAGATTTCCAGATAACCCACACACAACGGTTCTACTAACCTCATAGTTGTGCTTCTCTTCTTCCCAGACTGATAGAATCTCTGACTCTGAAGTAAAATCTCTCCAAAAGACCAGTTTATGCCGGTGTGGACAGAGCGTTGTTAAACCCTCTTTGATATCATCCACAAGTGCGATATCTTCACCCGCTACAATCACGGGTGTTCGTTCTAAAACTGAGTTAAGTAGCAATGGAAATTGATTGTCCATTAGTTCAATAATGCGTAGTATCGAGTATGTCATTTGTCTCTCCTCGTCATGAGTAGACCTCCATCGGAGCTTCCTGCTAGAAGCAGCTCCTTTAGGTCATCAGGAACAGCCGGTTTGACCATTGAAACGGAAGAAAGGACTCGTCGAATCTCTTCTATGTAATGTTTCAATAGTAGTCTCATAAGACCAAGCTTCTGACTATCTTTGTCAACCCAGAGGCTAAATACACCATTAGGTACTGAATAGATGAAGTGTCGAGTTGTATCTGTTTCACACATAACGGTTTGCAGAGAACTGTTCCTGAGAGTTCTCACAACCCTTTCTGAGGCATCATGTAATGCAAACGACATTGCTGCAAGCCGATCGTTTGTGAATCCTTCTAAAGATACTCTTATGCCACCACTCAATGATAAGAATACAGAACCAATATTGGGAATTGAATTATGTATTTGTCGAAGGAGAGCTCTCAGACTTAGTGCTTGTGACCTATCAAGTGAAATAATAGACCTTGATGTTCCATATGTAGTAGCTCGACCTTCAGCAACTGCAAATCCTTCAAGTACACGACTTGTTTCATCAGAACTATAGGATCTAAGCGGCGGAAGCCTTCCGTCGATATGCTGTCTTAGTAAATATGACAATCGTGATAGATTGTCCTTCATCTCAATAAACAGAGCAGCAAGATTCACTCTTGGGGCAGTAGTAACAGTAAGGAAGTAATCAGAATCATCAGGAAGAGATGCAAGAAACACTTTGGATGTTTCCGATTCCATCAAAAGATATTTGAAATCACCATGAATTAGCTTAGCAACCCCAAAAATCGCACAGGTCGAAGATGCTACTGCAAAGACCTCTTCCTTACTAAACCATACTCCTGCACTTGCTACAGGAAGACCGTCTTTTTGGATTAGAACTACGTTTTCAACGCCAGTAATTGTTTTGATGTTCTGTAAGGTTTCAGTCAATTCATCGCTCAAGTGCTCTCAGCCCCAGAGAACTAAATTGTTCAATGATGAATCTAATCCGTACTATATAATCTCCACACAGAATGATGACTTGGGAGTCCGGCTGATTCTACATGTGAATTAGTGCTGTATCTGGAACTTCTTGGAATACTTCTCGTGCTGCTCTGCCAACTTTTGCTCTGTTCTTTTCGAATGTGTAAACACGAATTACATCCAGATAGCCTTTCATCATCGCTGCGATGTTTGAATAGTCAGAAAGATTTCGAGCAACCTTTTTGCCATCAATGGTTTCAAAGATAGCAATCTCCATTGGATCTAATTGATGAGGATTATACGGGACTGATGGTAAAGTAGGAACATCAACAATGACATCATGGTTTTCGACTCCTGCAATTGAAGCTATTTCTTCCTCTATGCTCTCACGTACTTTCTTCTTTGTGAAGACCTTTGATACAAATCTATCTTCAGTATGAAGTACTTTCTCAAATACAGATTTGTAGAGAATTCGTGAGTCCAAGAGATTCATCATATATGATGCTTCTTTTGCATCTTCTGATTCAGATGGATCGATTTCGCGCACCATTGACACTAAAGACATGTCATCAAGAATAAGGAATTCTTCAGGAGTCTTGAAGTTTGTCAAATTTAGTACGTTATCTGCTGCATTGATGAGTTTGACTAACATCACTTCAATACTACGTACCGTCTTATGGTAGTACACATTCAGAAACATCTCATATCGTGCTACAAGGAATGCTTCTAGAGCTCCTCTAGCTGCTATATTGAAGTATAGCTCATAATCACTAGAAACATCAAGACTGTCTATTAAGCGATGAATATCTACTAGTCCATAATTGACCCCGCAATAGAATGAATCACGAATTAGATAGTCCATTTTGTCACAATCAACTTGTCCTGCAACAATACCACTCACAACTCCATCATACTTGCGGGTTCTACGACCACGGACCAAGTTCGCTATTCGTTTCTTTGAAACACCTTCATTTTCAAGGATTTCTCCAACTTCGCTTTTTAGTACTAGCCATTCTGTTACATCTTCGTGATTCTTTCCTTGTTTCTCAAGAAGTGATTCCTCAAAGACATGACTGAATGGACCATGGCCTAGATCATGTAAAAGACCTGCCAACCTGACTTCTTGAAGTATATCATCCCCTAGTTTTAGTTTATCCAGAAGTTTCTTGCCAGTACGACCTGCTAGAAACATGACTCCTATACAGTGACCAAAGCGAGTATGCTCAGCAGTTGGATAAACAAAATGGGCACCAGATAATTGCTTTATTCTTCTTAATCTCTGATAAGTTTCAGAGTTTATTATTTTGGCTTCAACATTGGTGATACCAATGAAGTCATGAATAGGGTCATTAATTTCCATCACAAATTCCATTTCAATCACATCTGTGGGTCAAAAGCTCTAATTTCACTAACTAGATCTTCAGTTGAACTGATTTCAGAAACACAAAGTGGGACATGAATGCTATCTGCGATTTTTATAGCTAGTGGATCCAACTCTTTAACTCCTTGAAGAATTACAACAGCAGGCTTTACGGCTACTGATGTGCTAATCTGACTTGCTTTGATGGCAACCATTGGAGATCTTCCAGTTGATACATTTGCTAGGATTGCACCTCGTTGTGTTGTACCGCCGTATAATCTCAGAAGTTGCTGTGGTGTTAGACTCACTATGGCCCGGATACTGTCAAGAGCTGTGTATCCGTAGATATCTCGATCAAGCAGATTATGATGAGTGAGCACTTTGCAATCAAGATGCTCAACTAGTAATCTAGAAGGAACAGGAAATCCAAATTCTCTACTATCAAGGATTGCATCTGATGCTATTTCTGGAGCTATCAGCTTTTCAAGTGCTACCGCAACTCTTCCGCCCTCTTCCGCATCCATTTCTATGAGACCTTCGACAAATCGTTTGATTGTGTCGACTCTTGGAGATTTTCTCCTCCCGCTCTCATAGTCACTTATTACCGATGGTGAAACACTGAGATGTTTCGCAAGACTCTTTTGTGAGATGTTAAAGCGTTCTCGCCATCTTCTCATAATCGCGCCAGGATCATTTTCTGCGAGACAA
>WTCK01000066.1 GCA_013138615.1 Candidatus Thorarchaeota archaeon
CCCGGCGAATGGGCGGGTCGGCTTCCTGTTGCAGGTGTACTTGAAGTCCCCAGTTTGACAGGGGGCCGTTCTGGGCGACTTGTGGCGGTTAGTGATCCCAGTATATTCACCAATGATATGCTGGAACAGTTTGCCGGAAACCAGCAGTTCGGGATGAACATTCTGGATTGGCTCTCATTCGGTGATGTGGAAACACCAATTCTCTTCTGCGAACAACTGCTTGCAGTATCTCCAAACTCAGCGGAGTTCTGGTTCGGTCAATTCCTAGGCAGAATAATGTGGATGAGTGCCATACCTTGGATTGCACCACTATATCCCATCATGACCGCTCTTGGCATCAAGAAGTATCTGCCAGAGATTAAGAAACCGGAAGTCAAGAACGTGTCCGAAGTTTTCCTAAGGAGAGGTCAGACCTATTTCAGCGAGAGGATGACATACTACCGAACCGAGGGCAACTATGCCCGGGTAGTCAAGATGATATACAGAAAGATGCGGCGAGGACTGCAGACGAAGCATATGTGGGACCAGTATGACTCGAAGAAGATGTGGGCTCTGGCTAGACACAAAGATCCCCGGTTGACAGAGGACAAGTTCTTCAAAACAGTTCGACGAATCGAGGAAATCTCCGCAAAACCGGGAATGAAGATCAAAGAGAGTGAGATGATGTCGCTATTCTTCTGGATGCGCGATATCGAAAAACTACTAATCAAAACATAATGAGGTGGAACAAATAGCATGACAACAGAAGATGCAACAGATCAAGGTCAAGCCGACATGTCCCAGGTGATGACCATCCAAGAAGTCCATGATTTGACAACCGAGATAATCAAAGAGTGCAACCGGGTTATAGTTGGCAAGACTGACATTCTCATGGATGTGCTCATTGCATTCCTGTCAAATGGACATGTAGTCCTAGAAGGTGTTCCAGGTATTGCAAAGACCTACATGGCGAGAACCTTTGCCTCCATCCTGGGTTGTGCTTTCAAGAGAATTCAGCTTACCGTTGATACACTACCTGCTGACCTCTTGGGCAGCAACGTTTTCAACCAGAAATCAGGTGAATTCTGGTACCGTAAGGGTCCTGTATTCGCAAATCTGGTTCTGGCTGATGAAATCAACCGCTGTCCTCCAAAGTCGCAAAGCGCGTTGCTTGAAGTGATGGAGGAGCGACAAGTTTCAATCGAGGGCGTTACGCGTAAGCTACCTAGGCCCTTCTTAATCGTCGCTACACAGAACCCAGTGGAACAGGAGGGTACATACCCTCTGCCAGAAGCGCAACTAGACAGGTTCATGTTCAGGTTGATACTCGACTACCCGACTGATACCGAAGAGGTTGAAATCATACGTCGGAAACATGTTGGGATGGCCACGGACTTGCGTGTGCTTTCTGATCCCAATACAATCATGACAATGCAAAACACCTGCAGGACAGTCTTCATAGAGGAGGACATCATCAACTACATCCGAGACATCGTTGTACGTACGCGCAATGACCCCCAGATACTACTTGGCGGCTCACCGCGCGCATCGTTAGTCCTCATGAGCGCTTCCAAGAGTCGTGCGGCGATGCTAAATCGTGACTATGTTGTGCCTGAAGATGTACGGAAGCTGTGCGTCCAGACACTCAATCACAGGTTGATTCTGAAGCCCGAAGCTGAGCTCGAAGGACTCACCGTCCAGCGGGTCGTTTCGAAGATACTTGGCGAAGTAGACTGTCCAAAGTAAATGAAAGAAAACACGTACATGCTGCTGGAGACGATGTGAAGTGATCACGCAAAGAGGCTTTGTGGTGCTGTTCGGAGGCGTTCTGCTCCTTACGAGTGGATTCGTTTTCGTTAACTCCTACTTGGCTCTGCTGGGCGTATATCTCATAGTAGGACTGGTTGTGACACTTCCCTTCTTTGCGCTGACCGCCAATATCGCTGGCATCGAGGTAGATCGTCAGATTGACAAGGTGAAAGTTTTCTCAGGAGATTTCCTGCGTGTACGAGTCACCATTAAGAACACGTCAAGGCGGCATTTTGATTTCATTGAAGTCTGGGATCGCTACCCAGAAACTTGGATTCTCGCCATTGGAGAGAACTTCATCGCTTCCCGAATAGAGCCGGGGAGCAGCATGACTTTTTCGTATATCTTGCAGGCACGGATGCGGGGGCGCTACTTCTTGGGCCCTACTGAGGTGATTATGCGTGATCGCTTGGGGATGCATTACTTCAAGCGTGTATTGAAGGAGAAGACAGAAGTTCTTGTCTATCCTACCTGGAAGGATATTCGACGTCTTGAGGCGATGGGCAAGCAAAGGCAGCTTGGTCTCATGTTTGGATCTCATAGGACGAAGACTGTCGGTATGGGAACCGACTTTGCGGGTTTTCGACAGTATGCGCCCGGGGACCCGTTCAGGCTGATTGATTGGAAGATTAGTGCAAAGCGTGGTGACATGGTCATCAAGCAGTTCGAGATGGAGAAGAACATTCAGGTTGTCTGCATGGTTGATTCTAGTGGAAGTATGGGCAATGGCTATCCCGAGAATACAAAACTAGAGTACGCAATTCGGGCTGCAGTTCTTTTAACGCATATGGGGATGGAGAGAAGAGATCTTGTCGGCACATGTGTCTTCTCAGATATCGTGCATTCGTATGTTCCACCAAGCACGCATCCCAATCATATGTATGGCGTGTTGGAATCCCTTGCAATGGCTGAGCCAGGTGGTTGGAGTGACTATGAGTCTGCAGTTGAATACGTCACACGACAGACAAGAAAACGCTCGCTATTCATCTGGCTGACTGATCTTGAAGAAAGTCCTGCTCCCTTGTTGAATGCCATGAAGACTGTGATCGCAAACGGTCACAAGGCTATGGTGATTAGTCCGTTTGGTCCGTGGTTTGAGGTTCCGGTCGGTCAGTTTGGCCCTGTGGAGAAAGTTCTTGCCGAAGCTGTTTCGGAGGAGCTTTGGGAGCGGCGCAGCAAAATCACACGCGCATTAGCACGTTTTGGAATAGCTGTGGTTAACGTGGGTCCCGCGGATTTCTTGCCTACCATCATCAAGCAGTATGAAAATGCAAAGCGAATGGGGGTTGCAATGTTTTGAAGGCTGTCACATGGATTCTGCGCATCCTCTCAACTGCTACTTTCACATACATGGCTTACCTAGTCTATATGGCTCTTGATGAATCAAGTGCATGGGGTTGGAGTGCTCCATACGATTTTGTGGTTACAGTCTTTCATCTTCTCTCCTTACTTGCTTTCTTCCTATCCGTTCTGATAATGAACGGATTGACAGCTGCACTTTTTGGAGGCCAGTTGCCAGATCAGATAGTTGCTTGGTTGTATAACACACTAGTTCTGAAATTTTGGAATTTGCAGCCCTACGGAGTAGATGGTCCAATATCAGACGTCAATATGGTCTTCCAGAGCTTCCAAATGGACCTGATTGGTGTCATGCTGTCTCTCTGGGACAATACATTCAGCTTTCTCTTCTTCCTTCTGGCAGGTCTTGGTGTTGCCCTATTTCTGCAGTCACTTGTAAGAATGGACCACAAGTTCTCTGGCGGTGCTTTTCTTTCAATTCAATCTATTCTGATTATCGGTGCCTACAGAGGTCTGACGGTTCCCAACTTCACGATATTCCCAATTGATATCGTTATGTTTCTCACGAGTTCTCCACAGATTCTGGCACTTGTTTCCTTCGCCTATCTGGAGTTTAGCTATCAGATGATCTATAGTCATTCGGTGGGCAAGCCGGTAGAAGACCGGGAGGAAACCCTCAAGACACAGCTCTTGGCACTTCGCCAAGCCACTAGGAAACAGGATGCTATTGAGCGCGGGGAGAAGGTTAGAACAACAGCAATGAGCCGTGCTTCCGGTGCAACAGCATTTTCATTTCTTAGAGAAGCGATTGAACGGAAAATGTTCGGGGGTACCGAGGCTCTTGAGAACCTTGATGCTGTGAGCGATGTGCGTCGTCTCCAACACTTTGTTGACGAAATACTACTGAGTGATCCCAATGCAAGAGAAGAGCTCACAGCTAAGGCGGCGGCTCCATCAGAGAGCTATGTGATTGGCTCAACCATTACGGGATCAGCAATGCGGTTCCTAGGTGTAGTGGTTATCTCATTCTTGATGATGAGTCCTGCATTGTTTGCTGCTATGCTCAGTCTCCCTCCAGGAGTTGAATACAGTGCAGAGCTTCTCGAACTAGAGTTCATACTAATCTTCCTTCTTCCTGTTTCATTGCTCTTCGTCTTTGTTTCTGTGATTATAGGCTGGTTCTCACAGCGGGAAGCGGTAGAAGTAGTGGAGCTGACTGATGAAGAGAAAGAAGCAAGCAAGAAACGTCGCGCAGAGCTGAAGAAGAAAAAGAAATTCGCGGTAAAAGCTCGAAGGGCGCGCAAGAAAGCCAAGAAAAAGCGTAAGGCCAAAGAGGAACCCGACGAATGGGATAAGGCTCTTGAAGACACGTACAAGCGGTAAGCTCTTGTGTTTGGTCGAATGCTTTGGGGATATCATCTAGACAAATAGTATGATTGCACTCCAGATTACCCATATCGCAACGATTATCGCTTCTCCTGCTACGATGCCGCTGAGAGTGCGGCTCATCTTCTTGCGAAGTGGACTAGACGTAATTTCATAGCCGGCAGGATCAGGCTGGAAACCGTCTTGTTTCTTGACTCTATAGTCTATGTATGCGCCAAACAGCATCGCCACCGCTGTTGCAGGTGGAATCAGAACACCAACAACGAAACTCATGGGGCTCATGTCCCTCTTGCCTAGTTCTCTCCCGGCGATGAAGCCCGCGACTGAAAATAAAATGAGATAGAGGAAAACCAATTCAGGCGGCATTCCTGGGAATTGATTCGCTCCTGGAATCTCAAGGTTTCCTATTCCCTGTAAGCTCAACACAATGAAACCAAAGAGCTGTGCTGCTGGACTCGGAAACTCAGAGCCTCCAAAGCCATACGTCACATATATTGCATAAATCATCAGTGAGCCAACGAACGTGCTGAGAACCATGCCGATGGATACTGCCTTCGCAATGTCCCTGCCGCGAACACCAGTGAATCGTCCCAGTTTCAGATGAACTAACAGTGCTATCGCGGCAACTTGGAGAGTTTCAAGCATAGACATGAATACTGTTATGGACTGGAATGTTAGGCGCAACATTAGAACTGCAGGGATGGCAACCATATCTGAAATGTAGCCTGCAAGCATCCCTGTTTCGCAGATTGCACGAGCTGTGAAATACGCTGAAATAACTACTAGGGGGGTGCCGATCACGAACATTGACCAGTGAATATGAAGGTTCGGGAATATTGGGAAAATCCAGAACATCAAGATGCCAACGATTGCATAGAGAGTCAGAGAAATGAATGTCACCCAAATGGGTAGCTGTCCTCTGCTGTCCCGCAAGTATGCTCTGGGATTGGTGGCCATCGCACGCATTTCTTCTCGCATTGCTTCAATTGAGAAGAGAACCCCCTCTACTCGCTTGAGCCTTGACACTTCAGAGGCAATGTGCGGGGTTTCGATTGCAATTCCTTCGCTTTTCTCCTCCTCGGATTCAATCGAGGGCGTATCCACAGTTTCCTCGAACTCTTCCGGTTTTGATTTCTTCTTCCTACTTGCGACAACATCACTGGCCATGACTGATACGAATACGCCTATCGAAAGATAGAGAATCTCAGCTCGCTTCAAATGTTGCTCGTACGTAATAGGTAGGGCTCCTTCGAGAAAGATCCAGATTAGTATTGAAGCTATGCTGCCTACAAATATCACTATAGCTCGTTTCCAGCCAACGAAGAACCCTATGCTAGCAAGTAGCGGCGAGTTTGTGATTCCTATCCACTCTGGGATAGCTGCTGCGGCAGGAATGATGGATTTGAACATGTTTGGAACGGCCATAAGGGAACCCGGATTCGAGCCTTCAGCAATCTTTGTTGCTCCGACCCAGGCCGCTGAAGCTGCAACTCCAATAAGCACAGTACGTTTGGCAGTCTTATCCAATCCCATTGAAATGATTGTTTCAGCTTGAGGGCGCACCTGTGGCCATGGCTCATCTTCAAAGCGTTCTCTCATTGGTACCAAGAGAAGCAAACCGAAAACCACACTTAATGCCGTTATAGCCACGATGAACGGGTACGTGAGGAGATCTGGTGCAATTTCAGGGGCGAATATCGCAATTGCTGGGACATTGAAGAGAATACTTACGCTAATCATGGCTGATGAGTTGGAGATGGCCACAACAATTGTATTCTCTTCCTTGGTGTATCTGCCCCACGCGCTGAGAGCGATTGCACCAAGCATCTCAGCACCAACAATATAGACAACTCCTACCTTGAGTGCCAGGTAGATACCCAAGAATGTGTAAATTAGGCCAACAACAAGGCCTGTAATAATTGCGCGTTTGGTCAGGGGGAACTTGGGTTCAGTCATGATGCCAACATAGAGCATAATCCCCCCAATCGCCATGATGGCAACCTCTGATAGGAAGCCCAGCATGACTGCAGCCATGGTATAGGTCATTATGATTATCGTCAAAAAGACAAGGTCCAGCTTTGTGGGTGGCTTTCGGGTCAATGAAGCAACAATCAGTACGATCTCTATGTAAATCGCAAGCCACACAAATGGATCGTTGTATCTCCCCGTAGATAACGCGAAAAGCCCGTAGATAAGCCCAGCAAGGAACATCCCGGCCATTAGAGTTCTGGTTGACCTTGTTGGCATGTTCTACAGACTTCCTCCAGTTCGAAAACCATTGTTCGTTTTTGTAGGTTGGGTTAGTTGTCAATCACGGACCTGAAGAGTAGGGCTTCAGAACGACATCGTTATTTATTGTTTTTGACGGCCTGCAATACGCTAAGAACTCGGTCGGCCGTTACACCTCGTATCAGTAGCGTTTTATCACGTGATTTGGAGCCGCTAACCAAGATGACATCCGCGGTGGATAGTTTCAACAGCTTTGCGACCCGTTTCAGTAGCTCCGCGTTGGCCTTTCCCTCTCTTGCTGGAGCTTTAAGGTTCAGATTAACGGACTCCACACCAATATTCGCAATGAAGGTTCGAGCTCTAGATCTTGGTTTTACAGCCACTCTCAATAAGACGCCATCTGCTGTAGATTCAACGACCCTCTTGGACATGTGAACTGGGCACATCGTATGCCATAAGAGTGTGTTCCAAGAGCCTGGGTTGAAGGCTATCAAGAATTTCCTTATATGGGAAATAGCTTCCTGAGTTTCTTGAAGACCGTTTGATTGAGTTCAACGGAGTGAACATCATGGGCGATCCTGTAATGGATGCATACACAAAGGCGTACAACGATTCCGGAAAGACAATCCAAGCATTTGGCGTTGTCACCGGTAGCGGGCAAGTATTGTGGCAGAGCGATAACTGGGACCTCAGTGCAGATGCCAAGGGCTTGGTTTCAGCGGTTACGAGTAGGGCTGCCAGCGTGATACAGAACCAAGTAAAGTACAGCACATTGAGAACGAGCCCAGAAAGTCTTGTGGCCAGAAACACCGGTGGCAATGGAACTCTGGTGTTGGCTAAGATTGAGGGTGATAAATGGGTAGTCGCTTGGGCTGCCAAAGATGCCGCACCCGATGGAATCTATGTTGATGTGGATCGGGCTGCCAAGTCGCTTAAGGGCAAGGTCTGATTAGCAACAGTTGGAATGCAGGGGCCAGGGGACACCTCTATGGACTCTCCTTCACCACGGTCCGAAGGTGCACTGTGAATCAATTTCGGTGGTAGTGTCATGGGGTCAATCATTGAGGATGAATGGGCAAAGCTCTACTCCAGCAATAGCCGGATGCAGCGATTCGCTGTTTGTAAGGAAACGATGATAGTCTGGCAAACTGGCAACTGGGATCTTGTGAATGATATTTCAGACCTAGCACAGGCTCCCAAGAATGCGGCTGACAAAGTGAATGTTAATGGGATCACTTATCGCAGGATAAGCTCCTCTTCCGATTCTTATGTGGCAACAGCTGAAAACAATCAAGGTCATTTCCTGATGGCATCTGTCGATCGGACTACTTGGCTGCTGGGTTGGGCCACACCTGAATCCATCCCCGAATTGGCTGTCATTGACCTAGCAAGATCCGCGATTCGCCTCAAGGGATTAATTTGAAAGCATCTTGATGGCTGATTTCACTTGAACAAATGCATTCATGCTGTTCTCAAGCTTTTCTTGAGAAGCATCCTTACATATCACAGATTCTCTCTGTTGCGCAAAGAATAAGAGGGATTCTACATTTCTACATTCTCGGCTTCCTATTCGAGGGAACTAATCAATGACGGTTGCAGCATTCATTCTGATCAAAATACTCGGCGGTGACAACAGGAGCATTCTCGAAAAATTCAAGGCTATGCCAGAAGTCGTGGAGTCTTACATCCTGTTTGGCGCATGGGACTTGATAATTCATGCTGAGTTCGCTGACAATGAAGCGATGAGTAACTTCGTTGTGGACAAGATAAAAACAGTTGAAGGCGTGGGGGAAACGCAGACTAACATCTGTGCTTCAAAATAGGTCCAGTTGATCGGTAATCAGAGGAACCTCACCGCAACCCAATGGTGCTGCGCTTTGATTCTTTGTAGTCATCTTGGGGTCAGGATGAACTCAATCTCATGAAGCAGATCTGCAATTGCCTGACCCATATCCGTCAGCGCCAGATATGGATTTCCTCCTTCTCCACGTAGTTGCAATACGAGTCCCGATTCTGTTAGCTCTCGCCTAATCTGCTCGAAGTCCAACTCCGACTCGTGAATGCCCTCCAATGCTTCTCTCATTTCCTCCTCAAACCTATCGCCCCACTTCAGCTGTAGCAAGAGCTCCTTCACTCTAGGCTGGGAAATGTACTGTATATTCATTGATGCACCGCTAGAACATGCGATAAGCAAGATATGAATCGTGTGCTAGAGT